>NZ_JBICZB010000065.1:0-47450 GCF_043201815.1 Kitasatospora sp. NPDC048296 | reverse complement strand
CCACCCTCGAACGCGGGATCCGCCGAGACGACGACCTCGCCAACTCCTACCGCGAATGGCTCACCGCCGCTTGACAGCCCATAGGAGCATCAATCCGTCCGCCGCCGGCCGGCCGCCCGGGACTGTCGGTCCCGGCTGCTAGGAATGTGCTGTCCGCCGGGAAGCTGACGGACAGTCACCTCCCGTTCCGTGATCCGATCCAGCCGGAGTACCGCCATGAGCGCTGCCGACACCCCCACCGCTGCCCAGCCCGAGCCGAACGACCCGAACGACCCGCTGGCCCTCGCGGAGCTGTTCCGTGGCGGCGGCGAGCCGTGGCTCCCGCTGCTGAAGCCGGTCATCGAGGCGCAGCCCGGCGCGGCCTCGTTCATCGGTCCGGGCCGCAGCCCGGAGGTCGTGCCCGTCCGCGAGCTGACCTTCCAGGCGCTCAAGCCGCACGCACCGCACAAGTGGAAGGTCGTGGTCTTCGGCCAGAACCCTTACCCGCGGCCGGAGAGCGCCACCGGCATCGCCATGTTCGACAACACCTTCCACGACTGGAAGGACAGCCAGTTCGGCCGGGTGATCAGCATCCGCTGCCTCATCAAGGCCGCGGCGATGTGGAAGTACGGCATCCCCAAGAAGACGCCGATCGCCGACATACGGGCACTGCTGAAGGAGCGGGAGACCGTCCAGCCGCCGGAGTGGTTCCAGGCGATGCTGACCCAGGGCGTGCTGCTGCTGAACGCGGCCCTGACCGCCAGTGCCGACGGCGCGATGGGGCCGGACCAGCACACCGGGTTCTGGCGGCCGGTGGCCGAGCGGATCATCGAGGAGATCCTCCGGGCCAAGCAGCAGGCCGACGAGGAGGACCGGGGCGTCGTCTTCGCCTGGTGGGGCGCGCACGCGCGCAGCCTGAAGAACGTGGTGCTGCGGCTGCAGAAGAAGTACCCCGAGGTCGAGGTCCGCCACATCGACCACGCCAACCCGGCCGCCCAGGGCGACATCTTCTGCGACGGCGACCACTTCGCCACGGTGAACGCCGCGCTCGCCTCGCTCGGCTGCGAGGAGGTCGACTGGCTCCCCAGTGCGGGCTGGAACACCGGTGCGGCGCAGGGCGGGGGTGCGGACGGCGGGGTCGCCGAGCGGATGGGCGCGTTCATCGCCTCGACCATGGAGCTGCACCAGCTCTACCTGGACCGACTCGCGAGCGTCAAGGACGAGGGCCTCGAACTCCCGGCGATCAGCGGGGTGTTCGACACGCCGCTGATGGACTTCCGGGGAGCCGTGGCCCCGGTGGCCGAGCTGCTCCGGGGCCTGGACCGGCACGTCGCGCTGTCGCACGACTTCGGCAAGCGGCGCGCCGACGAGGGGGAGTCCGGCCTGTCCGCCGACGCGATCGCGGCGCTCTACCTCTACACCTGCGAGTCCGCGTTCTACCGGGAGATCAACGCGGTGCTGCGCTCGCCGGACCGCGGCCGGCTGGTGCCGTACCTGCCGTACCTGCGGCTGCTGTTCGCGGCGGTCTCGCAGCTTCCGGTGCGCACCGAGCCGCTCTGGCGCGGGGTCTCGCTGGACCTGCGCAAGCAGTACCCGCTCGGGCGGACGGTGACGTGGTGGGGCGTGTCCTCCTGCACCTCCAAGCTCGGCGTGGCCCAGTCCTTCCTGGGCAGCCGGGGCAAGCGGACGCTGTTCGAGGTGCGCCCGCTGCGGGCCGCGGGCATCCAGCGGTTCTCGGCGTTCACGGGGGAGGAGGAGTTCATCCTGCTGCCGGGCACCCAGCTGAAGGTCACGGACGTGCAGGCCCAGCGCGGCGGGCTGTGCACCGTGACGCTGACCGAGGTCGAGGAGGCGCCCCTGGTGTCCTGAGCCGACCACGGCCCACTAATATCTGACTCAGTTAGGAGAGTTACTTGGTTAAGTCGTGATGGCTCCTCCGAACAGCAGCCGAGCCGACCACGGGGGAAGCGATGACGTCCGAGACCTTGGGCCTCGACGGCGAGTTGGCACGTGAGCGGGCCCATGTCGAGGCCTGCCGCGCGGCGACGGCCCGGCAGGTGGCGGAAGCCGACCACCAGGTCGTCGCCGGCGAGGACGTGTCGGGCGACGGCGCGAGCGCGGAGGCGCTGGGCCGCTACCTGCGGACCCGTGCCAAGCGGATGCGGGAGCTGCCGGACAGCCCGTCCTTGTGGCTTGACGTCAGAGGAAGTAGAGCCGGCTCAGGGCGACCTCCTCGGCGGGCTCGGAGCGCAGCGGGGTGCCGTCGAGGGTGACCAGCCCGGTCCGCGCGTCGACCAGGACCTCGCCCAGGCGGCTGTTGCGGACCATGTCGGCGGGCCCGATGCCGCGGGTGTTCCGGACGGCGACGCGGCGGCGGCGCGTCGTCATGCTGTCGTACGGGCGGTCGCCGCTGCCGGACTCGGCCGCGGCGCGGCTGGTGAAGGCGACCGAGAGGTCGGCCGGGGTCGCGCCGTGGGCGCCGAACAGCGGCCCCAGGACCAGGGGTTGGCAGGTCTCGGTGGCCGCGTTCGGGTCGCCGGTGACACCGTACGCGGGGAACCCGGCCTTGAGGACGAGCTGCGGCTTGGCGCCGAAGTGGTCCGGGCGCCAGAGCACGATGTCGGCGAGCTTGCCGACCTCGATCGAGCCGACCTCGTGGCTGAGCCCGTGCGCGATGGCCGGGTTGACGGTCAGCTTGGCGATGTAGCGCAGCACCCGCTCGTTGTCGTCGTCCGGCCCGTCGCCCTCCATCGGGCCGAGTTCGGCCTTCATCTTGCCGGCCATGGCGAAGGTGCGGCGCACCGTCTCCCCGGCCCGGCCCATGCCCTGGGCGTCGGAGGAGGTGATGCCGATGGCCCCCAGATCGTGGAGGACGTCCTCGGCGCCCATCGTCCCGGCGCGGATCCGGTCGCGGGCCATCGCGGCGTCGCCGGGCAGGTCGACCTTGAGCCCGTGGACGGAGACGATCATGCCGTAGTGCTCGGCCACCGCGTCCCGGCCGAAGGGCAGGGTGGGGTTGGTGGAGGAGCCGATGACGTTCGGCACGCCCGCCATCTTCAGCACGTTGGGGACGTGCCCGCCGCCGCAGCCCTCGATGTGGAAGGCGTGGATGGTCCGGCCCTCCAGCACGCGCAGGGTGTCCTCCACCGACAGGCATTCGTTCAACCCGTCCGTGTGCAGCGCCACTTGGACGTCGTGCACCTCGGCCACGGACAGTGCGGTGTCCAGCGCCCGGGTGTGGGCGCCCATGTCCTCGTGCACCTTGAACCCGCAGGCGCCGCCCTCGGCCAGGGCTTCCACCAGCGGAGCCGGGTGCGAGGACGAACCGCGGCCCAGGAAGCCGATGTTGACGGGCCAGGCGTCGAAGGCGTTGAACGCGTGGCGCAGCGCCCAGGGGGAGTTGACGCCCACACCCCAGGCCGGGCCGACCTCCTGGCCGATGATCGTGGTGACGCCGGAGGCCAGCGAGGCCTCCATGATCCGCGGCGACATCAGGTGGACATGGGTGTCGATGGCGCCAGCGGTGGCGATCAGCCCCTCGCCGGAGACGATCGTCGTCCCGGTGCCGACCACCACCTCCACCCCGTCGAGCGTGTCGGGGTTGCCCGCCCGCCCGATCGAGGTGATCCGGCCCTCCCGGATGCCGATCGAGGTCTTGCGGATGCCCTGGACCGCGTCGATCACCAGCACGTTGCTGATCACCACGTCGCAGGTGTCCCGGACGGCGGCGGCCTTGAGGTGCAGGCCGTCCCGGGCGGTCTTGCCGAAGCCCACCAGGAACTCGTCCCCCGGCTGCTGGGAGTCCGACTCGACCCGGACGACCAGCCCGCTGTCGCCGAGCCGGACCCGGTCCCCGGCGCGCGGGCCGTGCACGGCCGCGTACTCGGACGCCTCGATGCTGCTGCTCACCGCTCGGTCTCCTTTGCGTCGTCGTCACCGCTCACCCCGAGGTAGCCCTGCGCGGCGGCCCGCCGCAGCGCCTCCCGCCGGACCCGGGGCGAGTCCAGCGGGCCGTCCACGAGCCCCGCGAAGCCGATCGCGACCCGCTCGCCGCCGATCGGCACCAGGCCGACCTCGACGACGGCGCCCGGGTCGAAGCGCACCGAGGATCCGGCCGGGACGGCCAGGTGCATCCCGTACGCGGCGGCCCGGTCGAAGTCCAGGCGCGGGTTGGCCTCGAAGAAGTGGAAGTGCGAGGTGACCGAGACCGGCACCTCGGCCGTGTTGCGCACGGCCACCGTGCACACCGGCCGTGGGGAGGGGGCGCTGTGGTCGGCGAGGAGGACGGCGCCGGGCGCCGCCTCGCCGAGACCGCCGCCGCCGAACGGGTCGGCGATCACGGCGAGGCGGGTGCCGTCCTCGAACACCGCCTCGACCTGGATCTCGGTGACCAGGTCCGGCACGCCGGGCAGTACGTCGTCGGGGGAGAGGACTGACCGCCCGCGTGCCACGGCCTCGGTCAGCCGCAGGCCGTCGCGGGCGGCCTCGCAGACGGTGTCCGAGATCAGCGCGGTGGCCTCGGGGATGTTGAGCCGCAGGCCGCGGGCGCGGCGGGCGCGGGCGAGTTCGGCTGCGGTGAAGATCAGTAGCCGGTCGCGTTCGGTGGGGGTCAGCTGCACGGGGTCGGTTCTCCCTCGGGGCGGCGGGACGGCGTCAGACGGCTGGGCGGCGGGAGCGCGGGGCGGCGGGACCGCTGGGCGGGCGGGTCAGCCGGCGGGCTGGTCGTGGGTGGAGCAGTGGATGCCACCGCCACCGGACGCGATGGTGTCGATCTGCAGCGGGACGATCTCGCGGTCCGGGAACTGGTCCTTGAACACTTCCTGGGCGTGCCCGTCGGCCCGGGAGTCGCCGAACAGTGGCAGGTAGACGCCCTTGTTGCCGATGTAGAAGTTCATGTACGAGGAGACGAAGGCGTCACCGCGCCCGGTGATCTTGTCCGGGTCGGGCTGGCTGATCTCAACGACCTTCAGCTTCTTGCCGGTCGCGTCGGTCGCTTCCGCCAGCACGGCCCGGGCCTGGTCGGCCGAGCGGGACCAGACGTCCGCCGGGGTGCCGGGGAAGGCTTGGTCCAGGAAGACGACGCCGGGCGCGGCGAAGCGGGCCAGGCAGTCGACGTGGGCGTCGGTGATGTCCTTGCCCTTGACGCCCGCCAGCCAGATCACCTTGGTGACGCCCAGGGCCTGCTTGAGCTCGGCCTCGACGTGGTCGCGGTCCCGGCCAGGGTTGCGGTTGTCGTTGACCACCGAGCTCTCGGTGACCAGCAGCGTCCCCTGGCCGTCGCTCTCGAAGGAGCCGCCCTCGGCGACCAGCTGGGTCGCGACCCGCTCGATCCCGTACTTGTCCAGCACCGCCCGGGCGATCCGGGCGTCGTTGCCGTGCTCCTGCTTGCCGCCCCAGCCGCTGAAGTTGAAGTCGACGCCCTTGACCTTTCCGCCGTCCTCGACGAACACCGGGACGGTGTCGCGGGCCCACAGGTCGTCCACCGGGACGGACAGCAGCTCGACGTCCTTGCCGCAGGCGTTGCGGGCCGAGTCCTCCTGGCCGGGACGGACCAGCAGGACCAGCGGCTCGCGCTGGCCGATGGCCCGGGCCACGGCGGCGATGTCCTTCCGGACGGCGCCGAGCTGCTCGCCCCAGACGTTCTCGGAGGCGGGCCAGGCCATGAAGGTCCGCTCGTGCTTCTCCCACTCGCCGCCGAGCCGGCGTCCGCGCGCCGGTGCGGGCGCCGAGGGGTTCGCCGGGGCCGGCCCGGACGGCTGCTCGGCGGCGCCGGAGGACGGGGCGGCCGGCTCGGCCGGGTCCTCGTCGGCGGCGCAGGCGGTCACGCCGAGGGCGAGCACACCGGCACCGGCGAGGGAGCGCAGCACCGTGCGGCGGGCGAGGGAGGACTGGGACACGGTGATCTCCGGTGGGGCCGAGGGTGGATCGAGGTGCGGTGGCTGCGCGCGGGCGGCGGTCGACGGCGGATCGGCGGACGCGAGTGGTCGGGGGCCGTGAGTCGACGCGAGTGGTCGGCAGCGCCGGGACTGAACTCTCGCATTGACTGAAAAATCAGTCAAGCTCTACGGTGAAGCCACCAAACCACCCCGAGACGACCCGGGCCGCCCGAACGCGGTTACGGTCCCGACGATGAAAGGCCGGGTGAGGCGGAGATGCTGCGCAATGGTCTGGAGCCCTGGCACCTCCTGATAGTGCTGGCGGTCGTGGTGCTGCTCTTCGGATCCAAGAAGCTTCCGGACATGGCGCGCGGACTGGGCAAGTCGATGCGCATCCTCAAGGCGGAGACGGCGGCCATGCGGGAGGAGGACCCGCCCAGCCCCGGCACGGCCGCCACCGGGACGGCCACCCCCGGCACGCCCGCCACCGGGACGGCCACCCCCGGCATGCCCACCCCCGGCACGCCCGCCGTCGGAACGGCCGAGTCGGCCCGGCGGCCGGCCTGACCGGTCCCGCCGCGACCCCGGAAGCGCCGAGAGCCCGTCGCCCCCACCACCGAGTGGAGGGACGACGGGCTCTCGGTCGTGCCGACCGGGTCAGCCGTTGCGGTGGTAGTGGTCCAGCGACACCTTGACCGGCCCGTCCGCGCCGGCCGCCGACAGCACCCGGACCACGGCCAGCTCCCGGCCGTCCGCGGACCGGACGCAGAAGGCGCCGCGCGCGCCGACCGCGCTGAACGGCAGCCGCGCACTGGGACGGCTGCCGAGCCCCTGGAGGCACTCGGCGAGGCCGAGACCGGCGTCCCGGCCGATGTAGGAGTCGGCGCTCTCCGGGATGAGGAACTCACCGTCGGTGCGCCCGACGTACCAGCTCGCGCTGTCGGTCGGCACCACCGTGCCCGAGGCCAGGTCGAACTCGTACCCCGGGTCCGCCGAGGTGAGCTCGACCGCCCGGTAGTCCGCCGTGTAGTCGGCGGCGGGTGCCGACGGCGCCGGGCGGGTCGGCGAGGCCGTCGCGGGGCCCGAGCGCGCGGGGCCCGGCGATCCGGTGGGCGTCGGCGAGGCCGGAGGTGTGCCGGGCTCGGCGGACCCGGACACCGGGGCCTCGGCCGTCGCCGTCTCCACCGGATCCGGGTCGTCGAGCACGAACACCGCCGCCGCGGCGCCGACGGCCAGGGCGACGGCGGCGATCAGCGCGGTGCGCCCGAGGGCCCGCTTCGGCCGCGCTTCCGGACGCGGGCTCGGACTCGTGCCCGGACCCGGCACGGCGCCGGGCCCGGGCGAGGCCGCGGCGGAGGCTGCCACCGGGGCGGGCGCGGCAGCGAGCAGGGTGGGCGTCGGCCCGGCCGATGAGCCGAGGACCGTCGGGGCCGAGTCCAGGCCGGGGCGGGCGGCCTCGGCGGGCACCTGGGGCAGGTCGGCGTGCCGGGTGATCTGGCTGGTCAGCGGGTACGGCAGCCAGTCCTCGCCGAACCTGAGCCGCCCGCCCACCGCCGGGTGGTTGCGGGCGGCGGCGATCACCTCGGCGGTGGTCGGCCGGTCCTCCGGCCGTTTGGCCAGGCAGTGCCGGAGCAGTTCGCGCAGGCTCTCCGGGACCCGGTCGAGGTCGGGCTCCTCGTGGACCGTCCGGTAGAGCGCCGCCGGGTCCGGTCCGTCGCCGAAGGGCGGGGTGCCGCCCGCGACGTGCACGCCGAGGGCGCCGAGGGCGTACACGTCGGTGGCCGGTGTCGCGGCCTGTCCCATGGCCTGCTCGGGGGCCATGTAGGCGGGCGAGCCGATCCGCAGCCCGGTGCCGGTCAGCGCGCTGGCGTCGGCCGCGCGGGCGATGCCGAAGTCGATCACCCGGGGGCCGTCGGCGGCGATCAGCACATTGGCCGGCTTGAGGTCGCGGTGGACCACCCCGCTGGCGTGGATCGCCTGGAGCGCCTCCGCGATGCCGGCCAGCAGCAGCAGGACGGTCCGTTCGGGGAGCGGGCCGAAGCGCTGCACCACCTGCTGCAGGGACGGGCCCGGCACGTAGGTGGTGGCCAGCCACGGCGTGGCGGCGTCCGGGCCGGCGTCGACCAGCTGTGCGGTGAACAGACCGTGGATGCGCCGGGCGCTGGCCACCTCCTGAGCGAACCGGGCCCGGAACTCGGGGTCCTCGGCCAGCTCGGGCCGCACCACCTTGAGCGCCACCGGCCGGCCGCCCGGGGTGTACGCGAGGTAGACCCGGCCCATGCCGCCGGCGCCGAGCCGCGCGTACAGCAGGTGGCCGCCGATCTCGCGCGGGTCGTCCGCGGTCAGCTCCTGGAAGACCGGCTGGAGGGCGAAGGGGGATCGGTCAGCGGACATGCGGGCTGCCTCTCTCGGCGGACAGGGACGGGACGCGGAGCCGTCCGGGCCCTGGGTGGGCAGGCGACGGCTCGCTGGCGCCGCAGAGTTTAGAGGTTTCGTCAGGATCCGCCGAATCCGACCCCGCCGGGCCGCCGGAGGCCGCGCGCCCGGCCGCGCTCCTGCTCCGCCCGGCCACGCTCCGGTTCCGTCCGGTCGCGCCTCGGCTCCGCCCGGCCGCGCTCCAGCTCCGCCTCGACGGCGCCGCGCAGCAGCCGGCGGGCGTGCTCGATCGGCAGCGAGCCGCTCAGCCAGCGCACGCTGAGGCCCTCGACCAGGGCGGTGAGCCGTTCCGCGGCGGCCGCGTGGGCCGGGGCGGTGCCGCTCGGGTCGGCGCGGGCGAGCAGCTCGGCGACGTCGTGCACCCAGCTGTGGGTGCTCCGCGCCAGTTCCTCGCGCAGGTCCGGCTCGAACACGGCGGTGGCCCGCAGCTCACCCCAGGCGGTGCTGTTCTCGCGCACCTCGGCGGTGTCCTGGAGCTCCAGCAGCAGGACCTGTTCGAGGTCGGCGCGCGGGTCCCTGGCCTGGCCGGGGGCCCGGTCGAGGGCGGGGCGGTCCTCGGCGGTGTAGTGGTCGGCGCGGTCGCCGATGTACTCCAGCGTCTGCCGCAGGATCCCTGCCCGGTCGGTGAAGTGGTAGTAGATCAGTGCGGTGGACACGCCGGCCTCGGCGGCCAGCTCGCCCATCCGCAGGCCGCGCACGCCGCGTCGGGCGATGACGCGGGTGGCGGCCTGGAGTATCCCTGTCCGGCGGTCTGACATGGACGCTCACTCTACCCGTCCTGGTTGCGGTCTTGACGAAATCCTGATCAGTTTGTCAGGTCGTTTCGCTTTATCCGGCTCACGGGGTTGACTGGATTTTCAGTGAGGTACAGGATGCGGGGCAACCCCCACACCTCCCACCTCTTCCAGGGAGCGTTTCATGATCATTCCCAAGCCTTCCGAGGCCACCCCCATGCCCTCGCGTCGAAGGCTGCTCCAGTACGGCGCGACGGCCCTGCCGGTGCTGGCGCTCGGTGCGGCCCTGCCGGCCGCCGCCCACGCGGCGACCACCGACTACGCCCCGGGCAGCGACTACGCCCCGAGCGCCGATCCCCGGACGGCCGCGGCCGCAGCCACCCCCGGGCTGCGGATGCCGGCCGAGACCGACCGGCACGACCGCACCTTCATGGCCTGGCCCGCCCTGTCCTCGATCTGGGGCAGCCAGCTCTCCGCCGTCCGCGACGACATCGCCCGGGTCGCCTACGCGATCTCCCGGTACGAGCCGGTCGTCGTGGTGGCCCGCCCCGGCCAGGCCGCCGACGCCCGGTACTGGCTGGGCCGCGGCGGCGCCTACGGCATCACCGTCCTGGAGATCCCCAACGACGACCTGTGGATCCGGGACTTCGGCCCGACCTTCCTCACCGCCCCGGGTGCGGTCGCCGGGCTCGACACCAACTTCAACGGTTGGGGCAAGAGCGGTACGTCCTACTACCAGCCCTACGCCGAGGACGCCGCCGTCGCGGCCACCCTCCTCCGCGGCTACGGCGTCGACCGCGTCCGCGCGCCGTTCACCGGCGAGGGCGGCGCACTGGAGACGGACGGCCAGGGCACCCTGCTGGCCACCGTCAGCTCGCTGGTCAACCCCAACCGCAACCCCGGCATGACCCAGGACCAGGTCGAGCAGGCCCTCAAGTCCAGCCTCGGCCTGAGCAAGGTGATCTGGCTCCCCGGCCTGGCCGGCCAGGACATCACGGACGACCACATCGACTGCCTGGCCCGCTTCACCGCGCCCGGTCGGGTCGTCCTCGACCAGCCCGGCCCGGGCACCGCGCAGATCTGGATCGACGTCTACCAGCAGTCCAAGCAGATCCTGGCCGACGCCACCGACGCCCAGGGTCGCCCCCTGGTCGTCACCGAACTCCCCGGCCCCGACCGGCAGTTGATCCGGGGCAGGGGCAAGGACTTCCTGTCCAGCTACACCAACTACTACACCGCCAACGGTGCGGTCTTCGTCCCGCAGTTCGGTGACACCGCCGCCGACGCAGCGGCGTACGCGATCCTCCAGGCCGCCTACCCGGACCGCGACGTGGTGCAGCTGAACATCGACAACATCGCGAGCGGCGGAGGCGGCATCCACTGCGCCACCCAGTCCCAGCCCAGCGTCCCGCCGGCCGTCTGAGCCACCCCCCCGAGACCCCCGGCGGCCCGCGGGCCAACCCCACGGAGGCGGGCCGCCGGGCCCATCGCTCCACCCGCACACCCGATCCCGAAGAGGTATCCCGTGACCGTCACGTACCGCATGCCCGCCGAGTGGACCGAACACGAGGGCTGCCTGATGGCCTGGCCCGTCCGTGCGGACCTGTGGGGCGACACGCTCGCCGAGGTGAAGCGCGAGTACGCCGAAGTCGCCCGCGCCATCGCCGAGTTCGAGCCGGTGACGATGGTCGCCCCGCCCGGCCACGGCGAGGAGGCACGCGCCCTGTGCGGCGCGGGCGTCGCCGGTGTCACCGTCGTGGAACTGCCGCTGGACGACTCCTGGTTCCGCGACTCCGCGCCGATCTTCGTGCTCGACGCCGAGGGCCGCCGCGCGGGCGTGGACTTCCGCTTCAACGCCTGGGGCGGCAAGCACCACCCCTGGGACGCCGACGACCGGATCAGCGCCCTGCTGCTGGAGCACCTCGACGTCCCGGCCGTCCGCTCCGAGATGATCCTCGAAGGCGGCGCGATCACCGTCGACGGCGAGGGCACCCTGATCACCACCGAGCAGTGCCTGCTGCACCCCAACCGCAACCCCGGCATGAGCCGCGAGGAGATCGAGGCCGAACTCAAGCAGCGCCTCGGCGTGACCAAGGTGATCTGGCTGCCCTACGGCGGCCTGCTGGACACCGAGACCGACGGGCACGTCGACGGGGTCTGCGCCTTCGCGGCCCCCGGCAAGGTCGTCATCCAGCTCCCGGCCGACCCCGAGCACCCCGACTACGCCCGGATGCGGGCCAACCGCGCCGTGCTGGAGCACTCCACCGACGCCCAGGGCCGCCCCTTCGAGATCGTCGACGTCCCGCAGGCCGCGTTCGTGGAGGTCGACGGCCGCGAGGTCGAGGTCGGCTACCTCAACTACTACCTGGCCAACGGCGCCGTCGTCGTCCCGGTGGCCGACCACCCCGAGGACGAGGGCGCCCTCGCCGTGCTGGCCGCGGCGTACCCGGGCCGCAAGGTCGTCGGCGTCCGCTCCCGGGTGATCGCCTGGGGCGGGGGCGGGATCCACTGCATCACCCAGCAGGTCCCGGCCGCCCGCGGCTGACGGACCCCCTCGCGCGGCCCGCCGGAAGCAGGGTCGTACGCTCTCCGGACCCCACCAGCGGCCCGACCCGGACAGGGTCGGGCCCGAAAGCGGTCCGGACCGTACGCCCGCAAGCCCGCGAGGCCCCCACGTCCTCTCCCCGCTCCGACCGAAAGTCCCCCTCATGACCCTCACCCCCGCGAGACGCGCCACCTCCCCGGGCCGGCTCGCCCTCGCCGCCACGGCCCTGCTCTCCGCCGCGGCCCTGGTCGCCGCCTGCTCCGGCCCGCCGCACAACGGTGGTGGCGACCAGGCCGGCGTCCAGCTCTCCGCCACCACCCCGCAGGCCAAGGGCGACATCGACTCCTTCACCTGGGCCACCTACGCCGAGCCGCCCACGCTCGACTACATCCAGGCGTTCGACTACCCGCAGAACACCATCCTCGCCAACGTCTGCGAGAGCCTGATGCGCTGGACGCCCCAGCTCACCCTGGCCCCCGGACTGGCCGAGAAGGCCTCCAACCCGGACCCGACCACCTGGGTCTACGACCTGCGCTCCGGCGTGCACTTCCACGACGGCTCGGTGATGACCGCCGACGACGTGGTCTACAGCTTCGGCCGCCAGACCAACCCGGACAACGCCGCGGCCTGGGCCCAGACCTTCCAGAACGTCGACTCCGTCACCGCGACCGGCCCGCTCCAGGTCACCGTCAAGCTCAAGCGCCCCGACTCCCAGTTCCCGCAGTACATGGCCACGGCCGCCGGCGTCGTCGCCGCCAAGGCCGGGGTCGAGGCGGCGGGCAAGGACTACGGCACGGCCGGCAGCCTGGACTGCACCGGCCCTTATCGGCTGGGCACCTGGAACAAGGGCCAGTCGATCGAGCTGGAGCGCTTCGACGACTACTGGGGCACCAAGGCCAAGGCCAAGAAGGCCGTCTTCCGCTTCCTCACCGACCCCTCCGCCCGCACCAACGCGATGCTCAGCGGCGAGGTCGACGGCGGCTACCTGATCCCGACCGAGAGCTACGACCGGCTGAAGAAGACCGGCCCGGGCACGCTCTACTTCGGCGAGGGCCTGAGCACCGTCAACCTCAACGTCACCAACCTCCAGGGCGTGCTCGGCGACGTCCGGGTCCGCAAGGCGCTGTCCCTGGCGCTCGACCGCTCCGGCTTCGTCAAGACCGGCCTGGCCGGCGCCGGCACCGTCACCGGCTCGCTCACCACCAAGGCCGCCTGGGGCGGGGCCCCCGAGGACGTCCGCAAGAGCGCCTTCGAGAACCTCACCCCCACCGCCCAGGACCTCGACCAGGCCAAGGCCCTGATCAAGGAGGCCGGCGCGAGCGGCAAGACCGTCACCGTCGCCACCAGCACCATCGGCCAGGACGTCTCGCTGCTCGCCACCGCCGTCCAGTCCGCCGGCGCGCAGATCGGCCTGAACGTCCAGCTCAAGACCATCGCGCCGAACGCCTTCACCGCGCTGTTCACCGACCCCAAGGCCCGGGAGGGCCTGGACCTCTTCCCCGAGACCTACTACGACTCGGTGACCGACCCGCTCGACCTGCTGGCCAACTTCAAGACCGGCGCGTACCAGAACTTCGGCGGCTACAGCGACCAGGCCTACGACGGGCTGGTCGACCAGGCCACCGCCGAGTACGACCCGGCCAAGCGCGCCGCGATCGAGGCCAAGCTCCAGCAGACCGCCTCCCAGCAGCTGCTCTGGATCCCGGTCGCCGAGTGGCCCACCGCTCTTTTCCTCAACAAGCGGATCACCGGCGCCCCGACCACCATCTCGTACATGTACTACCCGTGGGCCGCCGATGTGGGGGCCGCCCGGTGAACTCCCCCGGAGCGATGGGCTTCCTGAGGTTCGCGGCCCGACGCCTGCTGGAGATGGCGGTCACCCTGCTCGGCGCGTCCTTCGTGGTGTTCGGCGCGATGTACCTCGCGCCGGGCAACCCGGCGAGCTTCCTGCTGTCCGGCCGGTCGGCCTCCCCGGAGGCCCTCCAGGCGATCAACGAGCAGTACCACCTGGACGACCCGTTCCTGGTCCGCTACCTCCGGTGGCTGGGCCAGGTCCTCCAGGGCGACTTCGGGCGTTCCATCACCTACCGCACCGACGTCTCCAAGTTGCTCGCCGACCGGCTCCCGGCGACCATGCTGCTGGTGGCCATGGCCCTGGTGGTCGTGGTCGTCGTCGGCCTGGTGCTCGGCCGGCTCGGCGCGGTGCGCGGCGGCGCGACCGACTCCACCATCCTGGTCACCACCACCTTCGCCCTCGGCACGCCCTCCTTCGTCGCGGCCGTCCTGCTGCAGGGCCTGTTCGCGGTGAAGCTGGGCTGGTTCCCGACCAGCGGCGCCGGTGACGGCCTCGGCGACATGCTCTGGCACCTCACCCTCCCGGCGATCGCCCTCGCGCTGTACCTGATCGGCATGCTCGCCCGGGTCACCCGCTCGGCGATGCTGGAGGCCCTGGAAGGCGAGCACGTCACCGTCGCCCGTAGCCGGGGCGTCCCGGAGCGCGAGGTGATCAGCCGCCACGTGTTCCGCAACGCGCTGGGCACCGTGCTGACCACCGGCGGCCTGATCGTCTCCACCCTGCTTGTCTGCACGATCCTGGTGGAGTCCGCGTTCAGCATCGGCGGGCTCGGCCAGCTGCTCGAACTGTCCACCACCACCAAGGACTTCCCGACCGTCCAGGCCATCTCGCTGATCATCGTCGCCCTGTTCATGACGGTGAACCTGATCGTCGACCTGCTCCACCCGCTGGTCGACCCCCGGGTCACCCTCGGCTCCAGGAGGTCCGACGCATGAGTGTCGCCCTCACCCGCCGCCCCGGCCTCGCCCGGATCAAGTCCGCCGGCGGCCCGCTCCACCTGATCTGCCTCGGCTTCGCCGCCCTGGTGGTGCTCGCCGCGCTGCTCGCGCCCTGGTTGGCGCCGTACGACCCGAACGGCGTCGACCTCGGCAACGCCCTCGCCGGGCCCTCGCCCGACCACCTGCTCGGCATCGACGCCGCGGGCCGCGACACCCTCTCCCGGCTCCTGCTCGGCGCCCGCACCTCGCTGCTCGGCCCGCTCGGCGTCGTCGCCTTCTCCACGGTCGCCGGCATCGCGGTCGGCCTCGCCGCCGGCTGGCGGGGCGGCTGGCTCGACTCCGTCCTGTCCCGCAGCACCGAACTGGTCTTCGCCTTCCCCGGCATGCTGCTCGCCATCCTGATCGTCTCGGTGTACGGGGAGGGCCTGCTCGCCCCGGTCGTCGCCCTGGCGATCGCCTACCTGCCCTACGTCTCCCGCCTCACCCGCTCCCTGGTGCTGGCCGAACGGACCCGGCCCTACGTCTCCGCGTACCAGGTCCAGGGTCACTCGGCCCTGCAGATCTGCCTGCGGCACGTCCTGCCCAACATCGCGCCGATCGTCCTCGCCCAGTCCGCCGTCAACTTCGGCTACGCCCTGATGGACCTCGCAGGCCTGTCCTTCCTCGGACTCGGCGTCCCCGCCCTCACCCCCGACTGGGGCCGGGTGGTCTTCGACGGCCAGACCGCGATCCAGCACGGCTACCCGCTCTCCGCGATCCTGCCGTGCGCCCTCATCGTGCTGACCGTCGTCGCCTTCAACGTCGTCGGCGAACGCTGGGCCGACCAGGTCGCCCGGAGGTCCGCATGAACGGGAAGCACGTGAACGACCACCGCACCACGGGAAGGACCGCGTGAACGCCCTCGACATCCAGGGCCTCCGGCTCCGACTGCCCGGCACCGCCCGCCCCGTCCTCGACGGCGTCGACCTCACCGTCGGCGTCGGCGAGACCGTTGCCCTGGTCGGCGAGTCCGGCTCCGGCAAGACCCTCACCTCCCGCACCGCCCTCGGCCTGCTGCCGCCGGGCGCCGAGACCGAGGGCAAGGTCCTGGTCGACGGCCAGGACGTCCTGACCATGGAGCCCGACCGGCTGCGCGCCCTGCGCACCGGCCAGGCCGCGATGATCTTCCAGGACCCCCGGGCCGCCATCAACCCGCTGCGCCGGATCGGCGACTTCCTCACCGAGAGCGTGCGGCTCACCGGCACGATGAGCGCCGCGGACGCCGACCGGCGGGCCGTGGAACTCCTCGACGCCGTCGGCCTCGGACCGGAACTGCTGCGCCGCTACCCCGGACAGCTCTCCGGCGGCATGCTGCAACGCGTCATGATCGCCGCCGCCCTGATGGGCGACCCGGTCCTGCTGCTCGCCGACGAGCCCACCACCGCGCTGGACGTCACCAGCCAGGCCGAGGTGGTCGCCCTGCTCGGCCGGCTGCGCGAACGCTTCGGCACCGGCCTGCTGTTCGTCACCCACGACCTCGGCCTCGCCGCCGCGATCAGCGACCGGGTCTACGTGATGTACGCCGGGCGGATCGCCGAACACGGCCCCGCCGCGGCGCTGTTCGAGCGGCCCCGCCACCCGTACACCGCCGCCCTGCTCGCGGCCACCCCCGCGCTGGACGCCCCGGCCGGCCGGCTCGCCGCCATCGACGGCCAACCTCCGGATCTGCGGAGGGAGTTGACCGGCTGCGCGTTCGCCGAACGCTGCCGCCACGCGACCGGGATCTGCCGCGAGCAGGTGCCCGCCCAACAGGGCGAGCACCCGGCCGCCTGCCACCACCCGCTCGAAGGGAGCCGCACCGATGGCTGAGCCCGTCCTGCGGGTCAGCGGACTGCGCCGCACCTTCGGCAGTGTGCAGGCCGTGGACGACGTCTCCTTCACCCTCGACGCCGGCGGCTCGCTCGGCATCGTCGGCGAGTCCGGCTCCGGCAAGACCACCACCGCCCGGATCGTGGTCGGCCTCGAACAGGCCGACGCGGGCGAGGTCCTGGTCCACGGCCGGGCCCGGAGCGGCCGGGCGCGGGGGAGGGCCGAACGGCTGGCCCGCGCCCGGGAGGTCCAGATGGTCTTCCAGGACCCGTACCTCTCCCTGGACCCGCGCACCAGCGTCGAGGCCGTGCTCCGCGAGACCCTGCGGCTGCACTTCCCCGACACCGACCACCCGGCCCGGATCCGGGAACTCCTCGACCAGGTCGGCCTGGGCACCCGGGCTGCCGAGGCGCTGCCCCGGCAGCTCTCCGGCGGCCAGCGCCAGCGCGTCGCCATCGCCCGGGCGCTGGCCGTGCGACCGGCCGTCCTGGTCCTGGACGAGGCGGTCGCCGCCCTGGACGTCTCGGTCCAGGCGCAGGTGCTCAACCTGCTCGCCGACATCCGCGAGGAGACCGGCATCGGCTACCTCTTCATCACCCACGACCTCGGCGTGGTCCGCTGCGTCACCGACGAGGTGATCGTGATGCGCCACGGACGGATCGTCGAATCCGGCCCCACCGCCCACGTCCTGGACTCCCCGGAGCACGCCTACACCAGGCTGCTGCTGGAGTCCGTCCCCCGGCCCGGCTGGGATCCCGACCGGATCGCCGCCGCGCGCCGCGCACTGTAAGACGGCCCGGGCGGCCCGGCAGGTGGTGGGATCTGCCGGGGGGCCCGGGCGAACGAGCACCACCGGCGGACGGCGCCGGGCCGGCAGCGACCCTGCCGGCCCGGCGCGTTCCGCCGCAGAAAGGACGACCGTGCAGGTCACCATCGACGAAACCGCCGCGACCGAGTCGGCCGTGCACCCGGCCCCCCGACGCCGCCGCCACTGGCGGTTCACCGCCGTCCTGGCGGTGGTCGTCACCCTCTGCGGAGCGGGGATCGGGCTGTACCTCAACGAACGCAACACCCGCGAGCAGACCAGGGAGCTGGCGATCCCGTCGGCACCCGACTGGATCGAACTGGACGTCACCGCCCAGGACGTCGACCCGACGGGCCAGCAGCTGACGCTCTACGTCACGCCCGTCCCGCACGGCAAGCTCGCCGCCGCACCGGACTCCCAGGCCTTCGCCCGCCCCGTCGAGATCACCCTGGCCGGCCTCCCCAAGGCCACCATCAAGGCGGCCGAGGGCGAGAGCGCGGCCGCCCAGGCCGTCCAGGTCGGCATGTACGAGGGCACCAAGACCGACTACCCCTTCGACCGCTACCGCACCGAGGCCGGGTTCAGCGCCACCAGCGGCGGCCAGGCCGTCCCGGTCGGCCTGGCCTTCACCGACACCGACCCGTTCTTCGTGGTGCGCCCGCAGGCCAAGGCCTCGGCCACCGGCAGCGTCACCCTGGACGCCAGGATCACCCGCTCCCGTAGCACCTTCATCCTCTCCTGGTTCATGATCGCCGCGATGTGGGCCATCGCCCTGGCCGTCCTCGGCGCCGCCGAGGTGCTCTACCGCAAGCGCGAGGGGCTGGTCTGGCCCTCCCTGGGCTGGATGGCGGCGAGCCTGTTCGCCCTGATCGGCATGCGCAACGCCGCCCCCGGCTCGCCGCCGATCGGTTCGCTGATGGACTACTTGACTCCCAAGCTCCCCGGCGTGAACGCCGGGGATTCCTACCACGCTTCGCGCGGTACCGCTGCGCGTGGGCGTGGTGGTTGGTTCCTGCTTCCTCCCCTGGTGGGGGTTGCTCGCGTGCCTCCCGATTTCCGACCGGGTGGTCTTCTGGCGATCCGCAGGCGTTTACCTCACTCGGTCACCCGGTGAGGGCCGGTACGTCCCCCGGTATGTGCTGCTGTCGGGCCGCCCGGATGCGGCGGCCCTCGGTGCGGATGTTGCGGGCCGCGTTCACGTCCCGGTCGTGCCGGGTGCCGCAGTACGGGCACTCCCACTCCCGGACGCTGAGCGGCTTCGCTCCGGTGTTGTGCCCACAGGCGCAGCACAGGCGGGAGGACGGGAACCCCCGGTCCACCCGGATCAGAGTGCGCCCGTACCGGGCGGCCTTGTACTCCAGCATGCCGACGAACCGCGACCACCCGGCATCGTGCACGGACTTGGCCAGGCGAGTACGCCCGAGACCGGCGACGCTCAGCGTCTCGACGTACACAGCTTGGTTATCGCTGATCAGCCGGGTCGAGAGCTTGTGCTGCCAGTCCCTACGCGCGTTCGCCACCCGGGCATGAGCCCGCGCGACCTTGACCCGGGCCTTCTCCCGGTTCCTCGACCCCCTGACCTTGCGGGACAGCTCCCGCTGCGCCTTCTTCAACTTCTTCTCGGCCCGGCGCAGGAAACGGGGACTGTCGACCTTCACGCCCCGGTCGGTGATCGCGAAGTGCGTGAGCCCGAGATCTATCCCGCAGTCCGCTCCGACCTCTGGGAGGAGGTCGGCGGCGGGGTCGGTCTCGACAACGAACGACGCCCAGTACCTACCCGCCGGATCCTTGATCACCGTCACGGACGTGGGGTCGGACGGCAGCCGACGCGACCAGGTGACCTTCACATCGCCGACCTTCGGCAGGCGCAGCCGGTCAGCGCCGGTGATCGACCAGCGGTCCGAGCGGGTGTAACGGGCGGTCTGCCGGTTGTCCCGGCGGGTCTTGAACCGGGGCGGCTCGATCTTCGGGCCGCCCCGCTTGCCCTTGACGCTGTCGAAGAAGTTCCGCCACGCCTGGTCCTGATCGCGCAGCGACTGCTGCAGCACACCCACCGGAGCGTCGGACAACCACTCCCGCTCAGGAGTCTTCTTCGCCTGTGTGATCAGGGACTTGGACAGATCAGCGGATTTCGGGAACGGCAGCCCCGCCACGTGTGCGTCCTGCCGGATGCGCAGCGCATCGTTCCACACCACCCGCGCACACCCGAACGCGCGAGCCAGTGACTTGCACTGACCTACCGTCGGGTGGAGGCGAAAGGAGTATCGGAGCTGCACAACAATCACTGTACTAACTGACGTTCATTTATGGCTGGGCATCAGGAAAATCGGGTGGACATTGTGTGTTCGCCGCGAGCTGGTCGAGTTCAACGGCGAGAACAGCCACGTCCACCTCCTGGTGAACCTCCCGCCCAAGGTCGCCGCCCCCAGGCTGGTCAACAGCCTCAAAGGCGTCAGCTCCCGCCGCCCGCGCCTGGGGGCGCCCCCTCCGGGGGAGAATTCCTCGACCTCGTACAGCACGACCGGCGGGCACCACGTCTCCGGTCCGGCCCCTATCTCGCCGGATCGGTCGGCGGCGCACCGATCAGCGTCCTGCGCCAATAAGTCGAGCAGCAGAACCGGCCTGTCCGACCGGGGTGGACGGCGGTCCGCCTTGACGGCGAAACGCCGCTTCCTGTCCTGCTCCGCAGGCGACGGGCTTCACCCTCGGGCTGAAGCCCGAGGCACCCGCCCGCTTTCCTGGTGGCGTTCTTCTGGGCCGAGGGATCATCGCCGCAATCCTGGCCTGCACCGCCTGGTCCGGCATCCGCACCGAGCATCGGCTGCGCCGGGAGCGGGAGGCTGCGGAGGCCGCCGAGGCCTCCTGAGCGGAGGGCGGGCGGCGGCTGCCGGACGGCGGGTACGCGGATTCCCCCGAACGGCGGAGCCACGCCGCGCCGGATCCCGACCGCGTTCTCAGTAGCCTGCGGAGCCGTACCCGACACCTACCGGAACGAGGCCCGATGGCTCCCTCCCGGCCGTCCCGCCGTGCCCTCCTGCAGTCCGGCGCCGCGCTCGCCGCCCTCGCCCTGGCCGGTGGCTGCTCCTCCGACGGCACGGCGAAGGAGCAGCCCGGGCCGGGCGGCGCGGCCTCGGGCGCGGCGCCGTCCAGCGGCCCGGCCGCCGCCGGGAGGGCGATGCCCGCCGAGTCGAGCCCGCACACCCGCACCTTCATGGCCTGGCCGGCCCTGGAGGAGGTGTGGGGCGACCAACTCCCCGGTGTCCGGCAGGACATCGCCGGCCTGGCCCAGGCCGTCGCGGGCTTCGAACCGGTCGTCCTGCTGGCCAGGCCCGACCAGGCCGACCAGGCACGCCAGGCCTGCGGCTCCTCGGTCGAGGTGCTGGAGCTGATGGTCGACGACCTGTGGGCCCGGGACACCGGCCCGACCTTCGTCACCGGCTCCCAGGGCCTGGCCGGGATCGACTTCAACTTCAACGGCTGGGGCGGCAAGCAGACCCACGTCAACGACAGTCAGGTCGCCCGCAACCTCCTCGACCACTACGGCATCACCCGCCTCCAGGCGCCGATCACCGGCGAGGGCGGCGGCATCGAGGTGGACGGCGAGGGCACGCTGATGGCCACCGAGAGCGCCTGGGTCAACGACAACCGCAACCCCGGCAAGAGCCGCGACCAGATCGAGGCGAGCTTCAAGGAGCTGCTCGGCGTCGAGAAGGTGATCTGGTTCAAGGGCGTCGCCGGGCAGGACATCACCGACTCCCACGTCGACGCCCTGGCCCGCTTCGCCGAGCCCGGCACCGTCGTGCTGCACCGCCCGGCCGCCGACACCCCGCCGGACGTCTGGACCACCGCCTCCGCGCAGGCCCTTCAGGTGCTGCAGTCCGCGACCGACGCCAGGGGCCGGACGCTCAAGGTGGTCGACCTCCCCGAGCCGGACGTCGCCCTGATCCCGGGCGCGGGCAAGAACTTCCTCGCCACCTACATCAACTACTACGTCTGCAACGGCGGCGTCATCGTCCCGCGCTTCGGCGACAAGGCCGCCGACGACCGCGCGGCCGGCATCATCGGCGACCTCCACCCCGGCCGCAAGGTCACCCAGCTGACCATCAACCACATCGCCGCGGGCGGCGGCGGCATCCACTGCGCCACCCAGCAGCAGCCCGCCGCCGGGACAGCGACGTCGGGACCGTGACGAGGGACCGTGACGAGGGACCGTGACGAGGGGGTGTGGAGACGGGGTGTGGCGACGGGCCGCGATGACGGGTCGTGACGACCGGCCGTCCGTCCGGCCAGGGGCGGACGTGGCGGCGGGCCCACCGGCCGGTCACGCCCTGGCGGACAGCGAGTCCAGCAGGGTCCGCAGCACCCGGCCGGCGTCCACCGTGCCGTCCAGCGAGCCGATCGCGGCGAGCCCGTCCACGGCGGCGGCGAAGGCCTCGCCGAGCGGCACCGGGTCGGTGCCGGTGCCGCGCTCCTCGACCAGGCACCGGAACAGCCGGACGAAGGAGGAGCGCCAGCGCGCGTACTCGGCCTCCAGAGCGGTGCGCACGCGTTCGTCGTTCAGGGCCAGCCAGTGCAGGGCCGCGTGCAGCCGCGCCAGGTCGGGGCTCTCCGGCCGGGTGAGCAGCGCCAGGACCCGGTCGGCGCGCTCGGCGTAGCCGCCCGGCTCGGTGACGGCCTCCTCGAGCGGCGTGATCCACTCGGGCCGGATGTCCTGCACCACGGTGACGATCAGCTCGGTGCGGTCCGCGAAGTGGTAGTGGCACATCCCGTGCGAGACCCCGCACAGCGCGGCCACGTTGCGGGTGGTGAACCGCCCGGCGCCGTCGCCCGCGAGGAGGGTGCGGGCGGCTGCGATCAGCCGTGCCCGGGTCTGCTCGCCCTTGGCGGAGGCGCGCGCCCGGCCGCCGCCCGGTCCGGAGTCCGGTCGCGGGGCCGCGCCGGTCGCCTGTGTCGCCATGGCCGTCACTGTAGCCACTCCGGGGGCGGCGGCAGGGCGGATCGGTGCGGATGCCTGCGCGAAGTATTGACCGAGCGCTTGGCCAGTTTTACCTTTTCGGTCAACTCGTCCACCCCCAAAGGACGTTGAAAGGGAGGCAGTGATGGAGGAAGGCTTCAGGCCCCACACCACCGACGACCCCCGACCGACCGCCGAGGCCCGACCTACCGTCGAGGCCCGACTCGGCCGCCGCGGGTTCCTGACGGCTGCCGGGCTCGCCGTCGCCGGCACCGCGCTGGCCGGCGCGACCGCCGGCCAGACCCGGGCCGCCACCCGGGCCCGCGGCACCGCGGCCGCCCCGCGGCTCGCGGCCGGCCTGCGGGTACCGCTGGACACCGTCCCGCACACCCGGACCTGGATGGCCTGGCCGGACAGCAGCACCATCTGGCGCGGCAAGCTCGGCGGCGCCCAGTCCAACATCGCCCTCGTCGCGCGGACCATCGCCAAGTACGAGCCGGTGACCATGTGCGCCAACCCGGCCGGCGTCGCCAAGGCGCGCTCGATGTGCGGCCCGGCCGTCACCGTCATCGGGGACATCCCCGTCGACGACTGCTGGATGCGGGACACCGGCCCGGTCTTCCGCACCGACGGCCTGGGCGGCCTCGACACCATCGGCCTCAACTTCAACGGCTGGGGCAACCATCAGAACCCGCACGGCAACGACGCCCTGGTCGCCCAGCGCGTCGCCGCCTACCTCGGCCTCCCGTTCACCACCGCCGGACTGGTCGCCGAGGGCGGCGCCATCGAGACCGACGGCTCCGGCACGCTGATGGCCACCCGGAGCAGCATCATCAACGCCGACCGCAACCCCGGCATGTCCCAGGCGGCGATCGAGAGTGCCATGTGCGCCGCCTACGGTGCCACCGAGGTGATCTGGTTCCCCGGCATCGCCGGCCAGGACATCACCGACGACCACGTGGACGCCACCTCGCGCTTCCTCGGCGCCGGCACGGCCGTCGTCCAACTGCCGCTGCCCAGCGACACCGACGTCTGGTCCCAGGACGAGCGCCAGCAGTACGCGATCCTCGGCTCCGCCACCAGCGCCCAGGGAGCCCCGATCTCGGTCAGCACCATCCAGGGCCCCGACTACTACCGGATCCGCTCCGCCGACCCGAACTTCGTCGGCTCCTACGCCAACTACTACCTCTGCAACAACGCGGTGATCTCGGCCCAGTTCGGCGACACCCAGGCCGACAGCGCCGCCCTCGCCGCCCTCGCCCGGCTGTTCCCCGGCCGTACCGTCGAACAGCTCAACATCGACTACCTCGGGGCGGGCGGCGGCGGCATCCACTGCGTCACCCAGCAGCAGCCCGCCGCCTGAAGTCGCGCGCGACCCCGACGGCGGCCGGCCCGGGGCCCGTCCACGACGGGTCCCGGGCCGGCCCGCCCGGTCAGCCGAGCGCGGGGATGTCGTGGGTGGCGCAGTGGATCCCGCCGCCGCCGGACGCGATGGCGTCGATCTTGACCGGGACGATCTCCCGGCCCGGGAAGTACTGCTTGAGGATCTGCTGCGCCCGGTCGTCGGCCCGGGCGTCGCCGAACTTCGGCAGGTAGACGCCCTTCGAGCCGATGTAGAAGTTCATGTACGAGGAGACGAAGGCGTCGCCGCGCCCGGTGATCTTGTCCGGGTCGGGCTGCTGCAGCTCCACCACCTGCAGCTTCTTGCCCGTCGCGTCGACGGCGTCCTTGAACATGCCGCGGGCCTGGTCGGCCGAGCGGGACCAGACGTCCGCCGGGCTGCCGGGGAAGGCCTGGTCGAGCAGGACGACTCCGGGGGCGGCGAACCGGGTCAGGCAGTCGACGTGGGCGTCGGTGATGTCCTTGCCCTTGACGCCCGCGAGCCAGATCACCTTGGTCACGCCGAGGACCTTCTTCAGCTCCGCCTCGACCTGGTCGCGGCTCATCCCCGGGTTCCGGTTGTCGTTGACGACGGAGCTCTCGGTGACCAGCAGGGTGCCCTGGCCGTCCGTTTCGAAGGAGCCGCCCTCGGCGACCAGCCGGGTCTCGACCCGCTCCACGCCGTACTTGGCCAGCACCGTCCGGGCGACCTTGGAGTCGTTGCCGCGCTGCTGCTTGCCGCCCCAGCCGTTGAAGTTGAAGTCGACGCCCTTGACCTTGCCGCCCTCCTCGACGAAGACCGGCAGGGTGTCCCGGGCCCACAGGTCGTCGACGGCGATCGGCACCACCTCGACGGCCGAGCCGCAGGCCTTCTGCGCGGCGTCCTTCTGCTCGGGGCGGGCCATCAGTACGACCGGCTCGCGCGCCGAGATCGCCTGGGCGAGGCCCGCGACGTCCCGGCGGACGTCCGGGAGCTGGTCGCCCCAGACGTTCTCGGAGGCGGGCCAGGACATCACCGTGCGCAGGTGCTTCTCCCACTCGGCGCCGAAGCGGCGGGCACCCGTGCCGCCCGGGGCGGTACCGCCGGGCTGGGGGGAGGCCGAGGCGGCGTCCCCGGGGTCGAGGTCGTCCAGGTTGTTGCAGGCGGTCAGGCCGAGGGCGAGGGCGCCCGCGCCGGCCAGGTTGCGCATCAGGGTACGGCGGGACATGGCGGTGGTCATACGGCTACTCCGGCTGTGGTCGGGGTCGGCGGAAGGAGGGGCGGGACGGCTACGGCAGCGGCTCGTGCATGGTCGAGCAGTGGATGCCGCCGCCGCCGGTCATCAGCCGGTCGACGTCGAGCTGCACCACCTCCCGGCCGGGGAAGGCCGCGGCAAGGGTGTCCCGCGCGGCGGCGTCCTTGTAGGCGTCGCCGAACTGGGCGGTGATGACCCCGCCGTTGACGAGGTGGAAGTTGAGGTAGGAGTCCACGAACTTGGAACTGCGGGAGCGGACGGTGTCCGGGCCGTGCACCACGATGACGTGCAGCCGGCGGCCCCGGGCGTCGGTCGCGGCGGACAGGATGGCGAACTGCTCGCGGGCGTCCCGCGCCCAGGCGTCGTTCCGGTCGGCGGGCGGCAGCTGCACCATCACCACGCCGGGCCGGACGAAGCGGGAGGTGACGTCGACGTGGTCGTCGGTGATGTCCTGGCCCTTGATCCCGGGCAGCCAGATCATCTTGTCCGCGCCGTAGGCCTCCAGGACGGCGTCCTCGATCTCGTCCCGGCTCATGCCGCGGTTGCGGTTCTTGTTGACCAGGCTGCTCTCGGTGGCCATCACGGTGCCGTCGCCGTCGGTCTCGATCGCGCCGCCCTCGCCGACGAAGTCCGCGTAGGAGTGGCGCAGGCCCCGGCGGGTGGCGACGCGTTCGGCGACCCGGGCGTCGTCGTAGTGGACCTGCTTGTTGCCCCAGCCGTTGAAGTTGAGGACCACGGCCTCCAGGCCGCCGTAGCCGTCCAGGCGGAACACCGGCGCGGTGTCGCGCATCCACAGGTCGTCGGTGGGGATGGCGCTGATCACCTCCACCGCGGCGCCGCACCGCTCCCGGGCCTTGTCCGCGCTCCAGTCGTCGGGGGCGCACATGACCACCGGCTCGAACTGCGCGATGGTGCGGGCGATCAGGGCGATGTCCTCCTGGACGCCGCCCAGGCGCAGCCCCCAGACGCCCCGGCGGGAGGGCCAGGACATCCAGGTCCGCGCGTGCGGGACGTCGTCGGCGGGCACCCAGGGGTACGCCTCGGTGGATCGGTCATCGCGGTAGTGGCTCATGAGGGTCTCCAGATCGTGCGGCGGCGCCGGAAGGGCGCACGGGGCCGCCAGGTCCACTCTTCGCGCCGCAACGCACCGGCGCACCACGGGAACGCGCCGGCGGCAGCGCCCTGCCTGTGGCTCAGGCTCCGGGTTCAGGCTGGCATTGACTGAAAAATCAGTCAAACTCATCGGCGTGCCATGACTCCCCTGCCGGGGAGTCTGTACGGAGCGTGACCGTTCGCCCGGGGCGGGGCCCGGTCAGGAGTCGAGCCGGTCCACCTCGGCGGCGATCGCGTCGACCATCAGCGTGCGGGCGTGCGCCAACGGCAGGCTGCAGCTGAGCCAGCGCGTGCTCAGCCCCTCCAGCAGCGCGGTCAGCCGCTCGGCGGCACCGGCCAGCGCGACCGCCGAGGACATCGGCCGTACGACGCCGAGCAGCTCGGCGATCTCCTGCACCCAGATCCGGGTGGCCCGCGCGAGATCCTCGCGCAGGGTCTCGTCGAACACCGCGCTCGCCCGCAGCTCGCCCCAGGCGGTGCTGTTCTCCCGCACCTCGACCGTGTCCTGGAGCTCCAGCAGCAGCGTCTGCTCCAGCTCCTCGCGCGCGGTCAGCGGCGGTGCGTCCGCCGGGCGGTCGGTCGTGTAGCGCTCCGCCCGGTCGTTGATGAACTCCAGCGTGTGCCGGAGGATCCCCGTACGGTCCTTGAAGTGGTAGTAGACGAGCGCGGTGGACACACCCGCCTCCGCCGCGAGTTCCTCCACCCGCAGCCCGCGCACCCCGCGCCGGGCGATCACCCGGGCTGCTGCTTCCAAGATCGACGTTTTACGACTGGCCACGATCCACCACCTTACCCGGGCGCTCCGGCCAAGATCGGGCCGGTCGCCCGAAGGGCCCGCGGGCCCCGGCGGTGCCGGCGGACCGGCCGGGGAAGATCGAATCTGATAAACCGTCAAATACCGTGCGACGGCAGGCGAACCGGCCTTCCGCCGGGCGGTCCCCGTCCTCGCCGAGCGCCTGCTCGCCCGCTGCACCGAGGCCCCCGCGACCACCCCCGGCCTCCTCGACGGCGCCGCCGGCCTGCTGCCGGCCCTGCTGGCCGCGACGACGTCCGTACCGCCCTCATGGGACCGGGCCCTGCTGCTCTCCTGAGGTGTCAGGGGAGCGGCAGGGCCCGGTCAGGGGAGCAGCGGTTCCGTCAGATCGGTTCCGTCACAGCCGCTCGGGCACCGGGTTGCCCACGGCCTCGATGGCCCGGCGCAGGGGCACCTTCACCAGCACCGCGAAGCCGATCACGAAGAACACCAGCAGCGAGATGATCGCCGAGCGGTAGCTGCCGGTGACCTGGTACGCGAGGCCGAAGACCAGCGGGCCCATCCAGCTGGTGCCGCGGTCGCTGACCTTGTACAGGCTGAAGTACTCCGCCTCCCGGCCCGCCGGGATCAGGTGCGAGAACAGCGAGCGGGAGAGCGCCTGGCTGCCACCGAGCACCAGGCCGATCATGCAGGCCAGGACGTAGAACCAGGCCGGCTGGTGGGCGGGCATGAAGTAGCCGAGCGCCAGGGTGATCACCCAGCCGACCAGCGAGCCGAGGATGGTCCGCTTGGCGCCGTACCGCTGGGCGATCCGGCCGAGCAGCAGCGCGCCGCCGATCGCCACGACCTGGACCATCAGTACGGCGGTGACCAGCGAGGTCTGGTCCATGCCGAGCTCCTCGCTGCCGAACAGCGAGGCCTGCGAGACGACGGTCTGGATGCCGTCGTTGTAGCAGAGGAAGGCGGCGAGGTAGAGCAGCGTCAGCGGGTGCTTGCGCATGCCCTTCAGGGTCCGGCCGAGTTCCCGCAGGCTGCCCTCGGCGGGTCGGTCGGCCGCGGCGGCGGCCCGGCTGGGCGCGACGCCGGCCCGGGAGGGCAGTCGCAGCAGCGGGACGACGGTGAACAGCGCCCACCACAGTCCGGCCGAGGCCAGGCAGATCCGCACGGCGGTGCCGGAGGACAGTCCCAGCGAGTCGCAGTTCTGGAACAGCGCCAGGTTGGCGATCAGCAGCAGGCCGCCGCCCGCGTAGCCGTAGGCCCAGCCCTTGGAGGAGACCTTGTCGCGCTCGTCGGGGGAGGCCAGGCCCGGCAGGTAGGCGTAGGAGAGGGCGACCGACACCGCGTACGCGATGTTGGCGACCACCAGCAGCGCGCCGCCGAGCAGGTACTTGTCGCCGTCGAGGAAGAACATCCCCATCGTGGCGAGCGCGCCGACGTACGCGAAGCCGCACATCAGCTCCTTGTGCCGCCCGGTGCGGTCGGCGACCGTGCCGGTCAGCAGCATCACCGCGACGGAGATCAGCACGGAGAAGGAGACGGTGTACGGGAAGAACGATCCGGCGCGGATCGACAGGCCGAGCGGGTGCACGTCGCCGGAGGCGTCGGCGGCCTTCTTGGCCACCTCGGTCAGGTACGGCCCGAGGAACACCGTCAGGACGGTGGCGGAGAAGGCGGCGTTGGCCCAGTCGTTGATGTACCAGCCGAACTGCGTCCGGCGCAGGGCGCGGCCGTCGTCGCTGGCGCGCGGCGGGTCCTCCGCCACGTGGTCCTGCAGGTGGTCCGTGGTGCTCATGCGGCCCTATCTCCCCGTGCTGGAGCCGGTGCTGCCGTCCGTCCAGCAGCCGCGCTCGCTGAGGACGTCCCGGAGGACGTCGATGCGATCGGCCATGATGCCATCCACACCGAGGTCCAGGAGAGAGCGGATCCGTGTGGGATCGTCCACAGTCCAGACGTGTACCTGCAGGCCGAGCCGGTGCGCGGCCCGGACGAAGGCCCGGTCGACCACCGGCACGCCCCGGTGCCGCTCCGGCACCTGCGCGCAGATCCCGAGGTACGGCGACGCCCCGCGCTCCGGCCGCGGCGACCTCGGCAGCACCAGCTCGCCCAGCGAGCGCAGCCGCAGCCGCGCCACCTCGCGGGGCCCGAGCGAGGTGGCCAGCCGGGGTCCGGCGGCGGCCCGGACGGCGGCCAGGCGGCTGTCGGAGAAGCCGCCGACGCAGACCCGGTCCCAGGCGTTCGTCCGGCGGATCGTCTCGACCAGCGGAGCGACGGCCGGCGCCGCCTTGACGTCGATGTTGAACCGGGCCGCCGGGAACGCCCCGAGCAGGTCCTCCAGCAGCGGTACCGGCTCCGTCCCGCCGATCCGGGCCCGCCTGACGCTCTCCCAGGGCAGCTCGGCCACCGCCCCGCCGCGGTCGGTGACCCGGTCGAGCCGGGAGTCGTGGAAGGCCACCAGCACGCTGTCGGCGGTCGCGTGCACATCCGTTTCGAGGTAGCGGTACCCGAGTGCCACGGCGGCCTCGAACGCGGCGAGCGAGTTCTCGGGATGCCCGAGCTCACCACCCCGGTGCGCGAAGGCGAGCGGCCCCGGATGGTCGAGGAAGGGGTGCATGTGGTGCTCCGAGCTGCGGGGAACAGGTGGCCGCGCTGCCCGTTCCACGGCCGTCCCGGATCGCGCGCGTTACAGTATTACGCACTCTGTCAAGCAGTAACGATCACTGCCCCGCCTCCCCCGGAGAGCGGGGGAGGCGGGGCAGTGGCGCGGGGTACCCGGGAGTCAGAGGCTCAGGGGCCGAGGCTCAGGGGTTGGTGATGAGCACGTCGTTCGGCCGGCCCAGCGAGCTGCCGTCGCGCAGGAGCACCTCGTCGGTGAGCATCGGCACGGTGACCGGCGAGGGCGGGAGCGGCGCCGGCTGGGGCGCGGGGCTCGGGGCCGGCGGCAGGGTGACCTGGCTGCCGAACGCGGGCGGCTTGGGCATGGTGTTGCCGGTGCCCGAGAGGTCGACCAGATCCGCGAGGCCGCCGTCGTCGTCCACCCGCCGCACGCCCAGCGGCGGCAGGCCGAGCAGCTGGAGGGCGGTCTTGGGCAGGCTGACGTGGGAGCACCAGCGCGAGTCGATGCCGGGGCGGACCCGGCCGCCGAACATCAGCAGCGGCACCCGGGGTCCGAAGGCGAGCTGGACGCCGTCGGAGGTGTACTCCACCTTGGGGGTGTCGACGTGGTCGTCGAAGCCTCCCCAGTCGTCCCAGGTCAGCATGAACACCGTCTCGTCCCAGGAGCTGGCCTGCACCACCGCGTCGACGGCCTGCCAGACCGCGTCCATGCCGAGCTTCACGTCCGCCTTGGGGTGCTCGTCGTACGGGCCGTCGTGCCACACCATCGACAGGGCCGGCAGCGAGCCGTTCCCCGCGTCGTCGAGGAACTGCTGCGAGGGCTTGGCCGAACGCACGATGTTCGCCGACCCCTTGAGCTGCTGGTAGAACTCCACCGGGTACCCGGTGGCGCCGGTGTAGGCCTTCCAGCTGAGGCCGTTCTCCTGGACGTGCCCGGGCAGCGAGGGCAGGTCCCACACCGGCTGGCTGTTGTGCGGAGGGTTGCGCAGCGTGGGGGACTGGCCGCCGGTGATGAGCATGTGGTTGGGCGTGGAGTTGGTGCCGAAGCCCGAGCAGTGGTTCTCCAGGAACGCGCCGGAGGCCGCCAGCCAGGCGTAGAACGGCAGATCGGTGGCGGTGTCGAACTGCACGTGGGCGGCGGTGCCCTGCTGGGTGAGCCAGCGGTAGTAGGCGTGCCGGTCGTGCGGCGGGTCGGCCACCGGGGGGTTGGGCGAGACGGGCCAGCCGGTGGCGACGTTGGCGCCGTAGGGCGCCATCGAGAGGAAGTAGTTGTCGGTGGTGTGGTTCTCCTGAACCATGATCACCACATGCTTGATCAGGCCTGCCGGGGACGACGTGGACATGGGCACCTCTCCGGACAACGGGCGTACGTGGACGATCTATTGACGCACGCTCAGCCTTCGCCGACCCGGCGCGCCGGGCCGTCGCTCACCGCAACGGCCCAAGGCGCTCCCGTGGCGCGGGGTCACCGTCCGGGAAACCCGATTTTGCGATCATCTGGTTCTCGCATATGGTGGTCACACCGACGCGGGGTGGAGCAGCTCGGTAGCTCGCTGGGCTCATAACCCAGAGGTCGCAGGTTCAAATCCTGTCCCCGCTACTACAGAGTCCGGGGCCGGCGCGTGATCGCGTCGGCCCCGGACTCGTTCCGCTCCGTGCGGCCGCCGCGAACCGCGGGTCGGATGTCGTACGAGGCGCCGTCAATCCGTCACCGGCATCTAGGCTGACCCCCGTGTGCCGGGTGGGCCGACCCGTTCGCCCCCCGATGGCCCCGGCGAGAGGTGGGCTGACGGCATGACGACGGCCGTGGTGGTCGGCAGCGGCCCCAACGGGCTTGCCGCCGCGATCCGCCTCGCCCAGGAGGGCGTCACGGTACGGGTGTTGGAGGCGCGGGAGACGATCGGCGGCGGCACCCGGTCCGGTGAGCGGACGTTGCCCGGGCTGATCCACGACGACTGCTCCGCCTTCCATCCCACCGGCGTCGCCTCGCCGTTCCTGCGGTCGCTGGGCCTGGAGGAGTACGGGCTGCGGTGGCTCTGGTCCCAGGCGGAGCTCGCCCACCCCCTGGACTCGGGAGCCGCCGGGGTGTTGTGGCGCGACCTGGACCGGACGGCCGAGCTCATGCCGCCGGCGGACGGCAGGACGTGGCGGCGCGTGTTCGGCCGGCTGTCGAGTCGCTTCGACCAACTCGCGGACGACGTCCTTCGTCCCGTCCCGCACGTGCCCGGTTCGCCGCTGGCCTTCGCCGAGTTCGGTGCCCAGGCCCTGCTGCCCGCCTCGTGGACGTCCAGGAGGTGGAGCGGCGCCCAGGCCCGGGCCCTGTTCGGCGGCGCGGCGGCCCACGCCTTCAGCTCGCTGCGCACGCCGTTCAGCAGCGCCATCGGCCTGATGCTGATCGCCGTCGGCCACGCCCACGGGTGGCCGGTGGCGCAGGGCGGCTCGCAGGCGATCACCACCGCGATGGCGCGGCTGCTGGAGCGGCTCGGCGGCACCGTCGAAACCGGAGTGGAGGTCCGCGAGCTCGACCAGCTCGACCGGCCCGACCTCGTCCTGCTGGACACCGGCCCGCAGGCCGCCGTCCGGATCCTGGGCGACCGCCTGTCGCGCCGGACCGCCCGCGCCTACCGGCGGTACCGGTACGGCCCCGCGGCCTTCAAGGTGGACCTGGCGGTCGAGGGCGGCATCCCGTGGGCCAACGAGCACTGCCGGTCCGCGGGCACCGTCCACCTCGGCGGGACGTTCGAGGAGGTCGCCGCCGCCGAGGAGGCGACCTTCCGCGGCAGGATGCCCCGCCGGCCCTTCGTGCTCGTCGGTCAGCAGTACCTGGCCGACCCGTCCCGCTCGGTCGGGGACCTCCACCCGGTCTACGCCTACGCCCATGTCCCGCACGGCTACCGGGGCGACGCGACCGAGCCGGTCCTCGACCAGATCGAGCGGTTCGCCCCCGGCTTCCGGACGCGCGTCCGCGCCCGGTCCGTCCGTACGGTGGCGCGGATGGGGTCGGACAACGCCAATCACGTCGGCGGCGACATCGTCGGGGGAGCCAACACGGCGCGCCAGCTCGTCCTGCGGCCCCGCCTCGCCGTGGACCCGTACGCGACCGGGGTGCCCGGCGTGTACCTGTGCTCCGCCGCCACCCCACCGGGTGCGGGGGTGCACGGGATGGCGGGTTTCCACGCGGCGGAGTCGGCCTTGAGGCGGCTGGCGAAGCGCTGACGGTGACCGGGTCGCTCCCGGATGGTCGGGGCCGACCTCGAACCGTCGGAGTGGAGAGGGCGGGCGAAGCTGAGTATGCTTCAAACTCGGTAAACAGAGCCATAGCCCATCTCGCCTCATCTTAGCATGGAGGGCTGGTAGGTTGTCAAATCCCGACGCGGAGACCCGGCGTGAGCAGGAGTACGTGTCCATGCTCTACGGACGGCTCGACGAACTCAGGCAGCAGTTGTCCGAGCGGATGGCGGCGGTCCTCAAGGCCTCCGGCGGCACGGACCAGGCGAGGCTGGAGCGCAACGTCACCCACGCCATGTACTCCGGCCGGCTGGCCCAGCTCGAAGCCGCCGACCACGGGCTGTGCTTCGGCCGGCTGGACCTGCTCGACCACAGCCGTCTGTACATCGGGCGGGTCGGCCTGTTCGAGGACTCCGAGGAGTCCGAGCCGCTGCTCGTCGACTGGCGGGCGCCGGCCGCCCAGCCGTTCTACCTGGCCACCGCGGTGAACCCGGACGGCGTCCGGCTGCGCCGGCACATCAGGGAACGGGGCCGCGTCGTGGTCGACGTCCACGACGAACCGCTCGCGCCGGACGGGCTCGACACCGCGACCGCCGGGGCCGGCCCCGGCGGGCCGGCCGGCGAGACCGCCCTGCTCTCCGCGCTCAACGCCGGCCGCACGGGGCGGATGTCGGACATCGTCGAGACCATCCAGGCCGAGCAGGACCGCATCATCCGGGCCGAGCACGGCGGGGTCCTGGTCGTCCAGGGCGGCCCGGGCACCGGCAAGACGGCGGTGGCGCTGCACCGCGCGGCGTACCTGCTCTACACCCGCCGTCAGCAGCTCACCCAGCGGGTCGTGCTGGTGATCGGGCCGAACCCGACCTTCCTGCACTACATCGGCGACGTGCTGCCGGCCCTGGGCGAGACCAGCGTCCTGCTGGCGACCGTGGGCGACCTCTACCCGGGGGTCCGGGCCGACGCCCCGGAGCCGGCCGAGGTCGCCGAGGTCAAGGGGCGCCTGGTGATGGCCGAGGTCATCCAGGCGGCCGTCCGGGACCGCGAGCACGTGCCCGACGAGCCGATCGAGATCGACTACGAGGGGCAGACGCTGACGCTGGACCCGGCGACCGTGACGCGGGTGCGCGACCGGGCCCGTGGCGCACTGCTCCAGCACAACGTGATCAGGCCGCTGGTGGTCCGGGAGATCACCTCGGCACTGGCCGACCGGTACGCCGACCTCATCGGAGCCGACCCCTTCGGCGGGCCGCGCCTGCTGGAGGACGAGGAGGTGGAGGACATCCGGCGGTCGATGCTGGAGGACTCCGCGGTGCGGGACGTGCTCGACCTGCTGTGGCCCGAACTGACCCCGCAACAGCTGCTGGCGGACCTGTTCCGCTCGCCGGAGCGACTGGAGTCGGCGGCTCCGGAGCTCGACCGGGAGGACCGGGCGTCGCTGCTGCGGGACGAGGACGAGGAGGGCCCCTGGTCGGCGTCCGACGTCCCGCTGCTGGACGAGGCCGCCGAACTCCTCGGCGAGGACGACCGGGTGGAGCGCCGGCGCGAGGAGGTGGCCTGGCGGCAGCGGGTCGAGTACGCCCGGGGCGTCCTGGACGTCGCGGCGGGCTCGCGGTCCCTGGAGGCGGAGGAGGGCGAGGCGCTGACCGCCTCCGACCTGGTCGACGCCGAATGGCTGGCCGAGCGGAACGAGGAGGCCGACCGCCGTACCCCCGCCGAGCGGGCCGCGGCCGAGCGCACCTGGACCTTCGGCCACGTGATCGTGGACGAGGCCCAGGAACTGTCCGAGATGGCCTGGCGGTTGCTGATGCGACGCTGCCCGACCAAGTCGATGACCATCGTGGGCGACACGGCGCAGACCGGAGACCTGGCCGGCACCGGGTCGTGGGCGCGGGTTCTCGACCCCTACGTCGCCGGCCGGTGGCGGCTCGAACAGCTCACCCAGAACTACCGGGTACCGGGCGAGATCATGGCCGTCGCGGCCGAGGTGCTGGCCGAACTCGACCCGGAGCTGGACGCACCCCCCTCCGTACGGGACTCGGGCGAGCAGCCCTGGCACCTGCGGGTCGAGCCGGGGCGGCTCGCCGAGCGGCTGGCCGAGGTGGTCGCCAGGGAGGCGGCGGGGCTCGACGGGCGGCGGCTGGCGGTCATCGTGCCGGACCAGCTGCTGCCGGACCTCGCGGAGGCGGTGCTGGCGGCGGTGCCGCAGGCGTCCGTGGGTGAGGACCCCGCGGCGCCGAGCCCGGTGACGGTCGTGGACGTCAAGCAGGTCAAGGGGCTGGAGTTCGACTCGGTGCTGATCGCGGAGCCGGGCCTGATCGTCGACGACTCGCCGCGCGGACTGAACGACCTGTACGTCGCGCTCACCCGCGCCACCCAGCGGCTGGGCGTCGTGCACAGCGGTGAGCTGCCCGCCGCGCTGTGGCGGCTCGCGCCCCTGGGCGGGTGATCACCGGTTCACCGTTGCAGGACGCGTCGTAGCCAGCGGGTGCGGGCGGCGTGGGCGTCCCGGCTGAGGGTCGCGTCCGGGGCGAGGGTGTCGAAGCCGTGGCAGGCGCCGGGCCACACGTGCAGTTCGGCGTCGCCGCCGGCCTGCCAGATCGCGTTGGCGTAGGCGACCGCCTCGTCCCGGAAGGTCTCGGCCGACCCGGCCTCGACGTAGGTGGCGGGCAGCCGGGCCAGGTCGGTGGCGCGGGCCGGGGCGGCGTAGGGGGAGAGGTCGGCGGCGCCGTACCGCTCGCCGAGCAGGGCCTGCCAGGCGGTGGCGTTGGAGGCGCGGTCCCAGGTGTCGCGGCCGGCCATCTGACGGCTGGAGAAGGTGTCGCCGCGGTCGTCGAGCATCGGGCTCAGCAGCAGCTGGCCGAGCGGCGCCGGACCGCCGCGGTCGCGGGTCAGCAGGGCCAGGGCCGCGGCGAGCCCGCCGCCGGCGCTCTTGCCGCCGATGACCACACGCCGCGCGTCCACGCCCAGCACACCCGCGTGCTCGACCGCCCAGACGAGTCCGGCGTAACAGTCCTCCAGCGCCCCCGGGAAGCGGGTGCGCGGCGCGAGCCGGTACTCGACGGACACGACCGCCAGCCCCAGCGGCAGCGCCCACCCGCGCAGCAGCCGCGGCAGGACGGACCACGCGTTGCCCGTCACCATCCCGCCGCCGTGCAGGTAGTACAGCAACGGCAGCACCCCGTGGACCCCGGCGGGCCGCGCGCTGACCAGCGTGACGTCGCCCTCGCCGTCGGCCCGGGGAACGCTCTGCTCCGCCACCTCGAACCGGCCGCCGTCGCGCAGCCGTTCGAGCGTCGGCCGGGGCCGGTCGGCGCGATCCCGCTCCTGCCACGCCGCCAGGCCCTCCGGGGTGAGCACCTCCCGCGCCCCCGCGCCGGCGGCCGCCACCGCCGCCCCCACCTGCGGGTCCAGCGCAGGCACCTGCCACGCCGCCGATCCACCCGTCATCCCGAACCCCCTGTGCCCGCTGAACGCCCTGGCCCCGCCCCGGCCATAGCCTGCCAGTTTTGCCAACTCCTGCCCACCGGGCGAAGGCCACCGACGTGACGGCCGGTAACTGAAGCCGGCCTCACCTCTGGCCGCGGAAGCCGGCCTCGGCGAGGTTGTCCATCGCCCGCACCCCGGCCCTCAACCGCGCCGCCGCACCCCGACCGCGCCACCGCGGCCTCGCCGCGCCGGTATCCGGGGGCGAACTACCATGAAATGCAAGGTTCTCTTGATCCCCGCACCTGCCCGCAGTGAGACGGTAGGGAGGCCGGCATGGAGTTCGGGAACGGATCCGGGCAAGTGGACGGCTCACGCTATCTGCCGATTTCCGAGCACGGCCTGATCGGTGATCTCCGCACCGCCGCGCTCGTCGGGACCAACGGCACCATCGACTGGTACTGCTGCCCGCGCTTCGACGCACCGAGCGTGTTCGCGTCCATCCTCGACGCCGACCGGGGCGGGTCGTTCGAGCTGGCCGCCGACGTGCCCGCGCGCACGCGCCAGTTCTACTTCCCCGACACCAACGTGCTGATCACGAGGTTCTACGCCGCCGACGGGGTGGCGGAGATCCAGGACTTCATGCCGGTCGTCGACGAGTCGCGCGAGGCCTCCCGGCACCGGCTGATCCGGCGGGTGGTGTGCGTTCGGGGAACCCTTCCGTTCGGAGCGCGGATCGCTCCCCGCTTCGGCTACGGCGCCGACCCGCACACCGCGCGCGTGCAGGCCCACGAGGCCGTCTTCGAGTCCCCGTCGATCTCGCTGGCGCTGACCTCCACCGCGCCGCTCGAGTGCGACGGCACGGATGTGTGGTCGCACTTCAAGCTCCTCGAAGGCGAGTCCGTGGTGTTCGCCCTCGACCGGATCGGCGACGACGTCCGCCCGCGGGCCTGTCCGCACGCCGAGGCGGAGGAGCAGTTCGAGGCGACGGTCCGGTTCTGGCGCCAGTGGCTGGGCCGCTCCCGCTACCGCGGCCGGTGGCGGGAGATGGTGCACCGCTCGGCGCTGGTGCTGAAGCTGCTCACCTACGTGCCGACCGGTGCGATCGTGGCCGCGCCGACGACCAGCCTGCCCGAGCGCGTCGGTGGTGAGCGCAACTGGGACTACCGGTACGTCTGGGTCCGCGACGCCGCCTTCTGCATCTACGCCATGCTGCGCCTGGGCTTCACCTCGGAGGCCGAGGCGTTCATGGGCTTCCTGTCCGAGCGGGGCATCATGCGGGGGACGGGCGCGACCGGCCCGCTGCAGATCATGTACGGCATCGACGGGCGCAGCGAGCTGCCCGAGTCCGAGCTGCGCCACCTGGAGGGGCACCTGGGGTCCGCGCCGGTGCGGGTGGGAAACGACGCCACCCATCAGCTCCAGCTCGACATCTACGGCGCGCTGATCGACTCCGTCTACCTGTACGACAAGTGGGGGCAGCCCATCAGCAGCGGCCACTGGGACGAGGTCGGCGCCGTGGTGGACTGGCTCTGCGACCACTGGGACCAGCCCGACGAGGGCATCTGGGAGACCCGGGGCGGTCGGCGGAACTTCGTCTACTCGCGGCTGATGTGCTGGGTGGCGATCGAACGTGCCATCCGGATGGCCAACCGGCGCGGCCTGCCGGCCGATCTTCCGCGCTGGCGGCAGAGCCGGGACGCGATCTACCGGCAGATCATGGGACAGGGCTGGTCGGCCGAGCGCGGGGCGTTCGCCCAAGGGCTGGGCGACGACGTACTCGACGCCTCCGTGTTGATGATGCCGATGGCCAAGTTCATCTCGCCCACCGACCCCAAGTGGCTCTCGACGCTGGAGGCGCTCACCGCGGACCTGGTCTCCGACTCGCTGGTCTACCGCTACGACCCGGAGGCCAGCCCGGACGGCCTGCGGGGCTCCGAGGGCACGTTCTCGATCTGCTCCTTCTGGTACGTCGAGGCGCTCACCCGCGCCGGCCGCCTGGAGGAGGCCCGGCTGGCCTTCGAGAAGATGCTCACCTACGGCAACCACCTCGGTCTCTACGCCGAGGAGATCGGCCGGACCGGAGAACAACTCGGCAACTTCCCCCAGGCGTTCACCCACCTGTCGCTGATCAGCGCCGCCTTCAACCTCGACCGCGCCCTCGGCTGAGTCCCACGGCCGACGCGGCCGTGCGCCGCGGACCACGTCGTCCCGGGCCGCCCGTGATCCTGCCACGGCGGGCCGTCGCGCGTGCCGACGAGCAGACTGGAAGGGCCGTCCCCTCCAGCCCTGCGACGACCCTGGGTGGTGAACCATGGCAGAGGCCACCGAAGCGGCGCGGACCGTGATCCTGACCGTGGACGACGATCCCGCGGTGTCGCGTGCCGTGGCCCGGGACCTCCGCCGCCGCTACCGGGACCGGTACCGGGTGGTCCGCGCCGAGTCCGGCGCGTCGGCGCTGGAGGCGCTGCGCGAGCTGAAGCTGCGGGGCGCGCCGGTCGCGGTGATCCTGGCGGACTACCGGATGCCGCAGATGAACGGCATCGAGTTCCTGGAGGAGGCGCTCGATCTGTACCCCGGGGCCCGGCGGGTGCTGCTCACCGCCTACGCCGACACCAACGCCGCCATCGACGCCATCAACGTCGTCGACCTCGACCACTACCTGCTCAAGCCGTGGGAGCCACCGGAGGAGAAGCTCTACCCGGTGGTGGACGACCTCCTGGAGTCGTGGCTGGTCACCGACGGTCGCACCGTGGACACCACCAAGGTCGTCGGCCACCGCTGGTCGGCCCGGTCCACGCAGATCCGGGAGTTCCTCGCCCGCAACCAGGTGCCGTACCGGTGGTACTCCAGCGAGGAACCGGAGGGCAGGCGGCTGCTGGCCGCCGCGGGGCAGGACGGGCGGCAGCTGCCGCTGGTGGTGACCCCGGGCGGCACCGCGCTCGTCGAGCCCACGGAACGGGACCTGGCCGCCCACGTCGGGCTGTCGACGACGCCCGCGGCCGACTTCTACGACCTGGTCATCGTCGGCGGCGGACCCGCCGGCCTCGGCGCGGCCGTCTACGGAGCCTCGGAGGGGCTGCGCACCGTCCTCGTGGAACGCGAGGCGACCGGCGGCCAGGCCGGCCAGAGCTCCCGCATCGAGAACTACCTGGGCTTCCCCGACGGCGTCTCCGGCGCGCAGCTCACCGAGCGGGCCCGCCGCCAGGCCACCAAGTTCGGGGCGGAGCTGCTCACGGCGTGCAAGGTCACCGGCCTGGAGGTGAACGGGGCCGCCCGCACGCTGCGCTTCGCCGACGGCTCCGCCGTCTCGGCCCAGGCCGTGATCCTCGCGACGGGCGTGTCGTACCGGCAGCTGGACGTGCCGGGGACGGCCGAGCTGACCGGACGCGGGGTCTACTACGGTTCGGCGCTGACCGAGGCGGCCGCCTGCCAGGGGCAGGACGTGTACATCGTCGGTGGGGCGAACTCCGCCGGCCAGGCCGCGATGTTCCTCGCCCGGACCGCCCGGCGGGTCACGCTGCTGGTACGGGCTCCGCAGCTGGCCGCCTCCATGTCGTACTACCTGCTCCAGCGGGTCCAGGAGGCCCCCACCATCACGGTGCGCACGGACACGGTCGTGGAGGCCGCGCACGGCAAGGAGCACCTGGAAGGGCTGACCCTGCGCAACCGGGCGACCGGGCGGACCGAGACCGTCGACGCCCAGTGGATGTACGTCTTCATCGGCGCCGCCCCGCTGACCGACTGGCTGGAGGGCACCGTGCTCAGGGACTCGCACGGCTTCGTGCTGACCGGGCCCGACCTGAGCGCCGACGGGGGCCCGCCCGCCGGATGGGTGCTGGACCGGCCGCCCTACCACCTGGAGACCAGCGTGCCGGGGGTGTTCGCGGCCGGGGACGTGCGCGCGGAGTCCGCCAAGCGGGTCGCCTCGGCCGTCGGCGAGGGCGCCATGGCCGTCATGCTGGCCCATCGCTATCTGGAGCAGTCATGACCACCGGTCCGGCCAAGTGCGAGGAGCAGGAGCTGCGGACCCTGTTCCTGTTCGAGAAGCTGGCCCCCGACCAGATCGCCCGACTGTGCCGGGACGGCCGTGTGGAGTGGTTCGACCCGGGCCCGGTGTACCGGGAGGGCGATCCGGCCGAGAGCTTCTACTCGCTCTTCCAGGGCACCGTGGTGCTCTCGCGCCGCGTGGGCGGCCAGGACGTGGACGTCAGCCGCACGTCCGTGCCCGGGGTGTACGCCGGTGCCTTCCAGGCCTACCTCGGCGACCAGGTGCCGCAGGTGTACAACAACTCGCTGCGGGTGACCGAACGGTCGAGGTTCTTCGTCCTGCCCGCGGAAGCCTTCGCGCGGATCATGCACGAATGGTTTCCGATGGCCGTCCACCTGCTGGAGGGCCTGTTCTTCGGGTTCAAGAACACCCAGCAGGCGATCGGCCAGCGGGAACGGCTGCTGGCCCTCGGCTCGGTGACCGCCGGACTGACGCACGAGCTCAACAACCCCGCTGCCGCCGCCATGCGCGCCACCTCCGCGCTGCGGGAGCGCATCGCCCGGGCACGCCGCGAGTTCGGCGAGCTGGCCGCCGAGCCGAACCGGGGCGAGGGCCTGGCCCACCTGAGCGAGCTCCAGGACATGACCGTCCGCCGGGCGGGGCAGGCCCCGCCCCTCGGCCCGCTGCAGGCCGCGGACCTGGAGGACGAGGTCGACGACTGGCTGGAGGAGCACGATGTCGCCGACGGCCGGCAGCTGGCCCCGGTCCTCGTCCAGGCGAGCCTGGGCACCGACTGGTTGGACGACATCGCGGGCGCGGTCCCCGAACACCTGGTGGGCAGCGCACTGAACTGGCTGGGCTGCACGGTCGAGGCCGAACTGCTGCTGGGCGAGATCGAGGACGCCATCCACCGCATCTCCGCGCTCGTCGGCGCGGCGAAGCAGTACACCCAGCTCGACCGGGCCCCGTACCAGAACGCGGACGTGCACGAGCTGCTGGACAGCACGCTGCTGCTGCTCGCCGCGAAACTCGGCCCGGACATCACCGTCGTGCGCGACTACGACCGCACGTTGCCCTGCATCCCCGGCTACCCCGCTGAGCTGAACCAGGTCTGGACGAACCTGATCGACAACGCCGCCTGGGCCATGCGCGGCGACGGAGGCGGGGGCGGCACGCTGACGGTGCGCACCGCACGGGACGGGGACCGGGTGCTGGTCGAGTTCCGCGACACCGGCCCCGGCGTGCCCCCCGACGTCCAGAGCCGGGTGTTCGACCCGTTCTTCACCACCAAACCCGTCGGCGAAGGCACCGGACTGGGCCTGGACATCGCCTGGCGCATCGTCGTCAACCGGCACGGCGGGGACCTACGGCTCGATTCCACCCCCGGCGACACCCGCTTCCAGGTCCGACTCCCGATCGACCCCGCACAGCCCGACACCCCGCAGGAGTCCCCATGAGCACCGAGAACCCGATCGACCCCACCGTGCCGCCGAGCGGCGTCGGGTGCGTCGAATGCGAGGCCGCGGCCGGCTGGTGGTTCCACCTGCGGCGCTGCGCGCGCTGCGGCCACATCGGCTGCTGCGACGACTCTCCGGCGAGGCACGCCACGGCGCACGCCGAGGCGACCGGCCACCCGGTGATCCGCAGCTTCGAACCGGGCGAGAGCTGGTTCTGGAACTACGACACCTCGGAGCTCTACGAATCGGGGCCCGAGCTGGCCGCGCCCGACAGCCACCCCCTGGACCAACCCGTCCCCGGGCCCGTCGGCCGGGTGCCGGCCGACTGGCAGGAGCGCATCGGCTAGCTAGGCCGGCTGACGGGCCTCGGTGATGAGGGTGTAGAGCTCCACGATGACCCCGTCCCTGCAGTGGGCGATGTCCATGCCGGTCACGACCGACGGTTGGACGTCGAGAAGGTTGCGACGCATGAGGTCGGCGACGCTGCTGGTCACTGGTTTCTCCCCTCGGGGGCACTTGAGCATTCAACTCGAAGGCTGGACCTTTCAGCTTGAAGGCTCAAGTCAATCACCGTGCGGCAGATCGGCGCCGCCGCTCGGGACGGTCAGCGCGCGGGAGAGTCGATGCGCTGCAGGATGCGTTCGGCATCCTGGCCGAGCCGGCGCAGGCGCTCGCCGGAGAGGTTGTCCACGACGAGGTGACGGACGTAGGCCACGTGGCCCGGGGCCGCCGACTCCAGCATGCTCACTCCGGCGGGCAGGAGGATGGCATTGGTGAAGCGTCCGTCGCTCGGATCCGGCTCCCGCCGGACGTAGCCGCGACTTTCCAGTCGCTTCACCATGTGCGACAGGCGGGAGAGTGAGGTGCTGGTGTGCTCGGCCAGCGTGCTCATGCGCAGGGTCCGGTCGGGGGCCCCCGAGAGGACGGCGAGGGTCATGTACTCGACCATGCTCAGCTCCGCGTCGCGCTGGAGCTGAGCGTCGATCGCCCAGGGGAGCCTGGTGACGAGGCGGACCACCGACATCCAGGAGGCGAGCTCGCCCGACGTGAGCCACAGGTCCGCGTGCTCGTCCTTCTCCGCCTGCGGCGCCTGGTCGTGGGTCGTCATTTTTCGAGCGTATCAGTCCCATCCTGCGGGTGAAATGGTCAGGAAGACGTCTGCCTGCCAGGGCGGAATCGCTTGAATGTTCATTCTCCGGCGCGGGCGCCGTAGCCGCGAAGCAGTGCGCGCAGGATGCCCGTCAGGCAGGGGGCGACGTCGACGACGGCATGGGCGAGGTCCGGGTCCGACTCGTAGAAGCGGCGCAGCTCCGTTCCCGGGGCGGCCATCTGCCACAGCGCCCCGGCCATCGCCGTGGCCGTGGCGACGACGTCGAGGGCCTGCGCCGGGTCCAGCGGGACCGAGCGGCGCAGCGCCTCGCCGACGGCCGTGGCCTCGGCGACGGCCGTCAGTTTGAAGGCACGGACGGCCTCGGTGGAGACGTTGCGCTCCAGGTTGATCGGGGTGTGGGCGAGCAGATCGCAGAACAGCGGCCGCGCCACCAGCGACTCGGCCAGCAGGCCGGCGACGGCGTTCGCGTCGCCGCTCGGGGCGTTCCCGTCGTCCGTGCCGGGCGCTGCGACGGCGAGCTGCTCACGTACCGCTTGCGACCACTCCACCCACCCGGTGGCGGCCAGTCGGAGGAAGATCTCCTCCCGGGTCTCGAAGTAGCGGAGCATCGCCGACTTGTGCATGCCGACCTCGTCGGCGATGTCGGTCAGGGTCACCGATCGGATGCCGTCCGCTGTGGCCAGGCGGGCTGCCGCGTCGAGGATCGCGGTCTCACGGGCGCGCATGGCGCTCGAGTACTCGAAACGGCAGATCGCCGACGCCGATGCCTGGCAGGCCGTCTCGGCCTCCGCAGACTTCGGCGCGGAATACCCGGTCGAGCTCCCGGCGGGCGCCGAGCAGGAGCGGTCGGGCCTGATGTGAGAGAGGCCGGGATTGGTGTGAGACTGGGCACGAAAGGGGTGATCCCCGTGTCGGACCCACCGCACGTGTCCGCCGGTTCCGACACTGCCGTCGACGAGCACCGGCTGGAAGAGCTGATCATCGAGGCACAGACGGCCCTGCCGTTCGAACTGGTCGGCCTGGCGAACCGGTGCGCCGCGGCGCTCGGCCTGGACGCCGCGCTGATCTACCTCATCGACCTGCAACAACGGCTGCTCGTCCCACTCGACGAGGCCTTGGAGCCGTTGCCGGTGGAACGCTCGCCGGCCGGCTGGGCCTACCGCAGGGTTTCCCCGCAGGTGGCGGCCAACGACGGCGGCGTGATCGTCTGGATGCCGCTGGTCGACGGTGCGGAGCGGCTGGGCGTGCTGGCGGTGCGGACCGCCGCGCTCACCGGGGTGCGGATGCGCCGCAGCCGGATGCTGGCCCATCTGTTCGCCATGCTGATCACCTCCAAGCGCACCTACAGCGACTGGCTCGCCTCCCTCGCCCGGACCGAGACGATGGGGTTGCCCGCCGAGATGCTGCGGGCCTTCCTGCCGCCCCACACCGTCGGCAGCAGCAGGTGCGTCTCGACCGCGGTCCTGGAGCCGGCGTACGACGTCGCCGGTGACGCCTTCGACCATTCGGTGATCAAGAACGTGCTGCACACCATGATCCTCGACTCCATGGGCCACGATCTGACCGCCGGCCTGACCACGTCGGTCGCCATGGCGGCGGCGCGCAACGCCCGCCGCGCCGGCGGCGCCCCGGCCGACATCGTCGGCTCCGTCGACCAGGCGCTCGCCCACTGGCTGCCCGACCACTTCTGCACCGGCGTGCTGTGCCGGCTCGACGCGGAGACCGGGGTGCTGCACTGGGTCAACTGCGGTCACCCGCCGCCGCTGCTGATCCGTGCCGAGCGGGTGCTCCACGGAGCGCTGGACAGCCCCCCGCAGCCCCCGATCGGCCTGGCCGGCCAACTCGCCCCGCCGACCCGGCAGGTCCACGAGACGACCCTGGAACCGGGCGACCGTGTCCTGCTCTACACCGACGGCGTCGTGGAGGCACGCGACACGGAAGGCGCGGAGTTCGGCCTCGACCAGTTCACCGACTTCATCATCCGCTCCTCCGCCGCCGGCCAGCGCCCGGCCGAGGTGCTGCGGCTGCTCATCCACGCCATCCTCGACCACCAGCGCAACCAACTGCGGGACGACGCGACCATCCTGCTCTTCGAATGGCACCCGTACGACTGGTGACGCGGTGGTGCGGCGCATGCTCACCTCTGTCGGACGGTAAGGCGCCCCCGCGGCCGAGCGCCGTGCGTGGCCCGCCGTCGATGCGGCGGGCCAGGGGTCAGGGGCCAGGGGTCAGGGGACGATCCTCACCGACTCGTCCCGTGGGTGGTGGAGCCGGTGGAGGCCGGCGTAGGCGGGGCTGCCGGCGAGGAGTTCCTCGTGGGTGCCGTGGGCGGCGACCCTGCCCTGTTCGAGCAGGACGATCTGGTCCGCGTCGCGGACCGTGAGCAGGTTGTGCGAGATGATGATCGTCGTGCGGCCGGCCATCAGCAGGTGCAGCGGGCCCATGATCCGCCGGGCCGACTCGGCGTCCAGGCCGGTGGTGGGTTCGTCCAGGACGAGGACGGGCGCGTCCCGGACCATCGCACGGGCGATGGCCAGACGCTGGCGCTGGCCGCCGGAGAGGAGTCGTCCGCGCTGGCCGACCACGGTGTCGTAGCCGTCGGGCAGCCGGCTGACGAACCCGTGGAGGTCCGCCGCCCTGGCGGCCGCCAGGATCTCGGCCTCGGTCGCGTCCGGGCGCCCGTACGCGATGTTCTCCCGGACGGTGCCGTGGAAGACCAGGGTCTCCTGCAGGACCACGGCGACGTTCTCGCGCAGCTCGGTGAGCGACAGCTCGCGCAGAGCGACACCGTCGAGCCGGACCGTGCCGGCGGTCGGGTCGTAGAAGCGGAGCAGCAGCTTGGCGACGGTGGACTTCCCCGCACCGCTGGCACCGACCAGGGCCAGCGTCTTCCCCGGAGCCGCCCTGAAGGACACCCCGGACAGTGCGGGCGCCGCCGTCTCCGGGTAGCTGAAGGTCACGTCGTCGAACTCGATCCCGCCCTGGGCGCGGCCGATCGACCGCGGGGTCGGCGGGTCGACGACCTGCGGGCGCTGGTCGAGCAGTTCGATGATCCGCTCGGCGGCTGCGGAGGCGCTGTAGAAGGTGTTGCCGAGCCCGGACATGCCCCGGATCGGGCTGTAGAGCCGGCTCAGCAGCGCGAGGAAGACCATCAGGCCGCCGAGGGTGAGTCGGCCGCGGACCAGTTCCCACGTCCCGAGGCCCATCACCGCCAGGCCGCCGAGCAGCTCGATGAACTCGACCGTCGGTGCGTAGAGCGCTCCGATCCGGGTCGAGGCCATCGCGGCGTGGTACCGGCCGATGCTCTCGCGCTGGAACCTGGCGTGCTCCCAGTCCTGGCGGTTGTACGCCTGGACGAGCGCGATGTTGCCGAGCGCCTCTTCGGTGACCGCGCTGATCGAACCGCCGCGCCGGCGGCGTTCGCGCGAGGCCGCCCGGATCAGCTTGGCGAAGCGGCGGGCGGTGAGGACGAACAGCGGTGCGGCGACCAGCGCGGTCAGCGTCAGGTCCCACCGCAGGGCCAGCAGCAGGCCGACGTAGATACCCAGCCGCGCCACCTCGCCGATCGCGCTGACGATCCCGGAGAGCAGGAAGGTCTCGACCGCGTCGACATCGCCGGTCACCCGGGACAGTACGTCGCCGAGCTGCCGCCGCTCGAAGAAGCCCAGTGACAGGCCCTGGATGTGCCGGAACACGTCCGATCGCAGGATGATCAGGAAGCGCTCGCTGACCCAGGTGGAGGTCACCCGGCCGGCGAAGCCCAGCACTCCGGAGAGCAGGGCCAGCCCCGCGTAGGCGAGGGCGATCGGCAGGAACAGGCTCAGCCTGTGCGGGATGAGCATGTCGTCGATCACGATCTTGAACAGCCAGATCTCCGCCGCCTCGATCGCCGGTCCCACGGAGACCAGGACGAGCAGCACCACCAGCCAGCGGCGGCCGCCCTTGGTGTAGGGCCAGAAGCGCCGGAAGACCTCCCGGAGCGGGACCGGCGGTGCGGCGGCGACCAGGGCGTCGGAACTCTCGACGACGAGCAGCCCTCGCAGAACCTCGCGGAGAGTCCGTCTTCGCGTCATCTCACGGTCTTCATCTCACGGTCATCCCGCTTGCTGCCCGGTACGGGTCACCTCGCTGAAGCCTGCCACCGGGCCTGGAACCCGCGGGGTGGCACGAACCGGATGGACCGGGCGGGCGAACGGCAGGCCGGGCACGAAACATGCCCGGCCCGCTGTTGCAACGAGTTGCAAGCGTTCAGCTACTGCGGACGTCAGTACCAGCCGCCGCCGTAGCCACCGCCGCCGCCGCGACCGCCGCCGCCACCGCCGTGGCCGCCGAAGTCGCGGCCGAAGTCGCGGCCGAAGTCGCGGTCGAAGTCGCGGCCGAAGTCGCGGTCGAAGTCGCGGAAACCGTAGCCGCCGTAGCCGCCGCCGCCGTAGCCGCCGCCGCCACCGCCACCGTGTCCACTAAACCTGCCGAGGTCACAGAGGTTTGCGAGGAATCCCATGATCAAACCTTCCTACGATTCCCCCTCAAACCATCGTTAATCCGGGCCCGTGGCATCGCAAGCAGAATCCGGGAAAAGATAGATAATTAAAATTTCGTCAGAATATCACACTTGGCTGATCATGCTAGAAGCATCGTCGGCAAAATAAAGCCAAAGCTTGGTTGAGCTCAAGTCAACAGGGCCCGTGCCACGCGGGTTGCGCGGGCGCGGGCCCTGTCGGGGTCATCCTGGTGGTCCCTGTCCGGCCCCCAGGGTGCGGGGGGTCAAGGTCGCCGGTGTTGCTGGGGGTCGGTTTAGTACCAGTGGTGGTTCTGCCAGAAGGTCCAGGCGGCGTTGGGGCTGCCGTAGCGGGTGTTCATGTAGTCCAGGGCCCACTTGATCTGGGTGCGCGGGTTGGTCTTCCAGTCGGCGCCGGCGGAGGCCATCTTGGAGGCGGGCAGGGCCTGGCCGAGGCCGTAGGAGCCGGAGCTGGGGTTGGTCGCGGTGACGTTCCAGCCGGACTCGTGGGAGATGATCTGGCTGAACGAGGCGAGCTGGTCGGCCGGCACCATCTGGGCGGCGATGGCCTGGGGGGAGGCGTCGGCGGCGGAGGCGACGGCGGGGACCACGGCGGCGCCCAGGGCGGTCAGTCCGGCGGTGCCGGCGAGGATCGCGGCGGAGGTACGCATACGCAG
>NZ_JBICZB010000064.1:30930-48133 GCF_043201815.1 Kitasatospora sp. NPDC048296 | reverse complement strand
CGATCTCGGGCCTCAACACCTCAAGATCTGCACGGGGGACGGCGTGTGCCGCGTCAGGCGCTCTGAACCCACCCACGGATGGAGCAGAAGAGCCCGTTTTCGGCGGCGGTGCGATCGGCGGCCGCACAGGTGGTCAGGGCGGACCGGCCCTGCGTTACCAGCGAGTTGGCTAGACTGCGGCGGGCCTGACGTGATCACAGATGAGGGGACAGCGGATGAGCGCGGACGAGACCTGGATGACGGCCGCCGAGCCGGGGCGGTCCGGCGAACCGGTCGTCCCGCACATACGCCAGGACATCCCGCACAGCGCCCGGATGTACGACTACTTCCTCGGCGGCAAGGACAACTTCGCCGTCGACCGCGAGGCCGCCGAGCGGGTGCTGACCGTCTTCCCCACCATGCGCACCGCCGTCCGCGCCAACCGCACCTTCATGCACCGCGCCACCCGGGCCCTGGCCCGGCGCGGCCTGCGCCAGTGGCTGGACATCGGCACCGGCATCCCCACCTCGCCGAACCTCCACGAGGTCGCCCAGACCGTGGAGCCCCGGGCCCGCGTGGTCTACGTCGACAACGACCCCGTCGTCCTGGCCCACTCCCGCGCCCTGATGACCAGCACCCCGCAGGGCCGCACCGCGTACGTCCACGGCGACGTCAGCGACCCGGCCGCGATCCTGGCCACCCCCGAAGTGGCCCGCACCCTCGACTTGGACCAGCCCGTCGTCCTCTCGATGGTGGCCCTGCTCCACTTCGTCCCCGACCTCGCCGACGCCCACGCCATCCTCGACCGCCTCCTCGCCCCGCTGCCGGCGGGCTCCGCCCTGGTCCTCTCGCACGCCACCGCCGAACTCGACCCGTCCGGCGCCACCAAGGTCGAGGAGATCTACAACCAGGCCGGCACCTCCCTGCGGCTGCGCCCCAAGGCCGAGTTCGCGACCTTCTTCGAGGGCCTCGACCTCCTCGACCCCGGTATCGTCCCCGCTCACCGCTGGCACCCCGACGAGACCGACGACCCGGCCGGGCTGCTCCCGGCCGACGTCACGGACGCCCAGGTCTCCTTCTACGCGGGTGTCGCCGTCAAGCCGTAGCGCGCCGTCCCCGGTCCGAATTGACCTGCCGACGGGTCAGGTTCCCTGTACCATCTGCGCGTTCGGGATCAGGACACGTGGGACATCGGGGGCGGCGCCGTGACGGGGACCATCACGCTGTGGGTGTTCGGACTGCTCTGCTTCGTCGCGGCCTTCGCGAAGGAGGCCGCGAGCGGCGCCGGGATCAAACTGCCAGGCCCGCAGACCGCGGGGGCCCGGGTCGGCGTGATCGCGGTCGGGCTGCTGGCCCTCATCCTGGGGACCGCGATCCGGCCGAAGGACGACGCGCCGACCGCCGTGACCCCGGCCGCGGCGCCCGCTCCCGCCACCGCGGTGCCGTCGACGGCGCCCGCGGCGACCGGTGCCACCCAGGCGGCACCGACCCCGACCGCGCCGTCTCCGACCGGGCTCACCGTGGCCTGGACCGGACAGGTCGGCATCCCGCTGGAGGGCGGGGTCGACTTCGACCTGACCCCGCCGGGGCGCGACTCCGGCTTCCCGAAGGGCATCTACGCGGCCGGGTTCACCGCGACGAGCGCCGTGCTGCGGGAGGAGATCCAGATGGACCACGACCAGTTCGGCGTCTGGACGGGCCAGGCGCCGCCGTCCGGTGCCGCCTGCTCCGACTGGGCCGTGACCCACCCGGGCGACTCGGCCCACGTCGGCGTCGGATCGCTGGTCTGCCTGAAGAGCCCGGGCGGCCGCACGGCCCTGATCAAGATCGACGCCATCGCCCCGTCGGACTACCGGGTGGACGCCACGGTCGCCGTCTGGTCGGGCTGAGCCGGATCGCCCACCTACTGACCGGCTGTCAGGGGTGCTCTCAGGGGGAACCCCGGGACCACCTACGGGCCGGAACGGGGATCTTCCCTGATGGTGGGGTCGAACGCGGTTCCGACAGGAACTCAGCGATCAAGTTGATCAGTGATCAGTGATCGCGCGCCGAAGCCCGTCGGCGCGATCCGTCAGTCCCCTTGGAGCACGTCCCTCATGAATTCCCGCACGAACCACACCCGTTGGACCCGCCTGGTCGCCGGTGCGGCACTGCTGACCACCGTGACGATCGGCGTCGACGTCGCCCCCGCCTTCGCCGCCCCGGCTCCGGCCGCCGCCACGACCGCGGCGGTGGCCCCCGCGCCGCTGCCGCCGCTGGACCCCGCGGCGATCCGGGCGGCGCTCGACCAGCGCCCGGCGGCCGAGGTCACCAGCGGCGTCTTCGCCACCCGCGACCTGAGCCGCAAGGTCGTCTACTCGGTGAACCCGACCGGCCTCCTCGGCGCCGAGACCCCGTACGCGGGCCGACTGCTCGTCACCTCCTTCGGGCTCACCCACTAGGCCGGGTCCGGCGGCCCCGGTGCCCGGGGCGTCCCGGGACGGGGGAGGGACGGGGATTCGTGGTGCGGCGGGCCGGCGGGCACCTAGCGTGATGGTCGAGCGGTCCGCTGCGGGCGGACCCATGCCGGATTCAAGGAGAACCGTGGCCATTCACTCCCTGGTCAAACGTGCCGCCGTGGCGGCCGCCACCGCTGCCGTCGCCGTGATACCCATGGCCGGGACGGCCAGCGCCAACACTGACGCGGGGTACGTCGGCTACGGCCAGGCCAACAACTGGAACGCCGTGTACTGCGTCCAGGCCGAGATCAACTACTTCACCTACCAGCACGGCGTGGGGTACCCGAGGCTCGTGGAGGACGGCTACTGGGGCCCGGCCACCTACAACGCGGTGATCATGTTCCAGAACCAGCTGATCAGCTACACGAAGCACGCCGACGGAGAGGTGGGCCCGCTCACCGGGAACATGCTGATCGCCAACGGCGACCCCACGATGTACGGCAACTGCCGGAACGCCCTGCCCACCACCTACTGACCGGGCTCCACCCCCGTCCCCGCGCCGTCCGCAGGCGCGGGGACGGGGGCCCTCCGTTCCCCGACCACACCAAAGGAACAGGTAGCCCCGCATGAACCCGGAATCCGCCCCGCTGAACCCCGGTCGTCGCACGTTCCTGGCCGGTGCCCTGGCCGTCGGCACCGGTGCCCTGCTCGGGCCCGGGCTGTCCGCCGGGGTGGCGCGCGCAGCGACCGTGCCGGTGATCGCCGACACCACCGCGTGGGGCGCCCGGCCGCCGAGCAGCCCGATCAACTTCCTGGCGGGGGCGCCGGACAAGGTGATCGTGCACCACACCGCGACCGCCAACGTCACGGACTACTCGCAGGCCGCCGCGTTCTCGCTGGCCCAGTCGATGCAGACCTACCAGATGGACACCGAGCACTGGATCGACACCGGGCAGCACTTCACCATCAGCCGCGGCGCGTACGTCATGGAGGGCCGCCACAACAGCCTCTCCACGCTGTTCAGCGGCACCCAGCACGTGGAGTCCGCGCACTGTACCTCGCAGAACACGGTGGCGATCGGCATCGAGAACGAGGGCACGTACACCACCGTCGACCCGCGCAGCGAGCAGTACGCGGCGCTGATCGACCTGATCACCTTCATCTGCCGGCAGTACGGGCTGCGCGCCTACCAGGTCTACGGCCACCGGGACTTCAACAACACCGAGTGCCCCGGCGACCGCCTCTACGCGCTGATCCAGCAGATCCGGGCCGACGTCGCGGCGCGGATCGGCGGCGACCCGACCGGGCCGGTGTGGCCGGTGCTGAGCAGCGGCGCCTCGGGCGAGAACGTGCGGACGCTGCAGTACCTGCTGGTGCAGCACGGCGCGACGCTGACGGTGGACGGGTCGTACGGGCCCGCCACACAGAGCGCCGTCACGGCCTTCCAGAGCTACACCCACGCCTCGGCCGACGGCGTCGCGGGCAACCAGACCTGGAGCCAGGCCGTCGCACCGCTCGCGTACGGCGCCTCGGGCAGCGCGGTGCAGGCGGTGCAGAGCCAGCTGGTCGCGCACGGCATCCAGGTGGGCGTGGACGGCGCGTTCGGGCCCGGTACCCAGGCCGGGGTGGTGGGCTTCCAGAGCTCGGCCGCGCTGCCGGCCGACGGCGTGGTGGACGCCCGGACCTGGAGCCGGCTGCTCGTCTGACCCCAGCGGGACCGATCCGGTCCGATCAGACCCGGCCCGGGCACCGCGCGCTGCCCCTCAGCGCGGTGTCCGGGCCGTCCATCGCTCAGGAGCTGGGCCGCCGGGGCCGTCGCCCGGCGGTGGCCAGCCCCGCGCCCGCCGCGAGCCCCAGCCCGAGCAGGACCAGACGGCGCAGGATGACGGCCTGTCGACGGTGCGGGCAGGCGGACGGCGGGTGGTCCAGCGGCCCGGCCGACAGTGCGTTCGGCGCGCTGATCGTGACGCGGAAGCTGTCGGCGAGGTGCCACAGGGCGAGCAGGTGCTCGGCGTCGCCCTCGCAGACCGAGGCGATGCTCTCCACCGCGTCGCGCGGCGGGAACTGCTTCCCGTTCACCCAGCGCTCCCACGAGGACTTCGCGTAATGGGTGCGTTCACTGATGCGGGCGTAGGTCAGGCCCGATGCGGACTTCAGCGACTGGAGCTCCTTGGCGAGCTGGTCGACAGCGGACAGAGACGTGATCTCGGACGCGTGCTGGCGGCCCATGAGGCTTCCCCCCGTGCTTGCTCTGATCTGACCGGTGTGGTGCGGAGGACGTCCTGACCGCTACCCGGTTGAGTCAACTCTCCGATATGTGACCGCGATCATTCGCCTGTCTCCGAACGATCTGAGACGGACCCGTCCTGTCTCACGGCCCGGAGCTGGGGTTTTGGCGGGCGAACGGGAGACGGTTGAGACGATGCCCCGGGGAGCGGATTAGACTGATCATCCAAAAATTGATCAGTTCACGACGTCTGTCGACCCGCTAGAGGGGCCCGCGATGAGCCAGTCCTGGAAGCCGCTTCCTGATGATCTTTCGGAACCCGCTCGGCGGCTGGCCGAAGAGCTGCGCGCGGTCAAGGACGCGCACCGGATCTCGCTGGCCGAGCTCGGCAAGCGGACCTACCTCAGCAAGGCCTCCTGGGAGCGATGGCTGAACGGGAAGCGGCTGATCACCCCGCAGGCGCTGGCCGGGCTGATAGCGGCGGTGGAGTGCGACGCCGAACTGCTGACCTCCCTTCTGCGGCAGGCCGAGGCCGAGCGGGAGGATCCCATCACGGAATCCGCGGCCGTCCTCGTGCCGGCGCCCGTGCCCGTCCCGCCGGCCGAGGCGCCCGCGCTGCCCGTCGAGCAGTTCCCGTCCGTCGAGCCGCCGTCCGTCGAGGTGCCGCCCGTGCCGGCGGCCGAACTGCCGACGGGCATCCCCATGGCGCGCGTCGCCGCCGCCGTAGCGGCCGCCGTCGCCGCCGTGCTCGTCCTGGTCGCGGGCCTGTGGCTGCGCGGCCCACAGGACGGTGGCGGCAGCGCCGCGGCGGCGATCCTGCCGACCGCGACGGCCTCGGGGCCCGCGCCGCTCTGCCAGGGCGTCGGCTGCGCGGGCAAGGACCCGCAGGCGATGGGGTGCGAGAACGACGACCACACGCTGCTGAGGGGCAACGTCGGCCAGGTGATCCTGTACATGCACTACAGCCCGCGATGTCGGGCTGCCTGGGCCGGGATCACCGACGCCTCCCCGGGGGACACCGCCACCATCACCACCAACACCGGCTGGCAGGAGACCGCCCTGATCCACTGGGGCTACGACGCCTACTCGGTGATGGTCGACGCCAGCCCGGGCGACACCACCTTGCGGGTGTGCGGCCACCAGAAGGGCGGTGCCGGCTGCATGGACGTGGTCACCGACCCGGCCGCCCGCGCCGCCGCCGCGCCGCTGCCCGCGCCTCCGATCGTCACCACGACGCCGACCTCCCGCGCCGGCTGAGCCAGCCGGGACGACCGGGACGAGCGGGACCGGGGCCCGTCGGGCGGACGGGGGTGCCGCCCCACGGGCCCCGGTGTCAGGCGGTCAGGCGGTCACGGCCGTCCGGTCGGGCTGGACGGTGCGGGCGTTGTGCTGGTCGGACCAGGTCTGCAGGGCGCTCATGCAGGCGTGGTCGAGGTGGCGCAGCGCGGCCAGGTCGAGCTCGATCGGCCGGTTGGTGGGCAGCCGCTCGAGGGTGTCGAGGATGCGGGGCAGGCGCAGGAAGGTGGCGTTGCCGAAGATCCGGACCCGCACCAGGCCCTCGCCCGGGTCCTCCACCTCGATGTGGACCCGCGAGGTCTCCCAGGCGGCCTTGACCACCGCCAGGGCGAGGCCGATCAGCACACCCTCGAACATGTCGGTGACCAGGATCGCCCCGGCGGTGACCACCAGGACGACCGCCTCACCGCGGTGTTCGCGCCACAGCGGCCCGAGTTCCTTGACCGGCAGCAGCTTGAACCCGGCGTGGACCAGCACGCCCGCCAGCGCGGCCACCGGGATCATGCCGAGCGCGGCGGGGAGCAGGGCGGCGAACAGCAGCAGCCAGACGCCGTGCAGCACGCGCGAGACCTTGGTCCGGGCGCCGGCCTGGACGTTGGCGGCGCTGCGCACGATCACCGCGGTCATCGGCAGCGCGCCGAGCAGCCCGCACACGGTGTTGCCCGCGCCCTGGGCCATCAGCTCCTTGTCGTAGTCCGTCTTCGGCCCGTCGTGCAGCCGGTCGACGGCGGCGGCGCTGAACAGGGACTCGGCGGAGGCGATCAGGGTGAAGGCGATGACGGTGGTCAGCAGGCCGACCTCGGTCAGCCGGGCGAAGTCGGCCCCGCCGGGCGGCTGGACGGCCGCCAGCAGGCCCTTCACCTCCACCCGCTTGACCGGCAGGTCGAACAGGACGGTGGTGGCGGTCGCGGCGCCGACCGCGACGAGCGGGCCGGGCAGCAGCTGGGCCCGGCCGGGCAGCTTCTTCCACAGCACCATGATCAGGACGGTGCCGGCGCCGATGCCGACGGCGGTGAGCGCGGGGCCGGACCGGGCGACGTCCAGGGCGAGTTGGGGCAGCCCGGCCAGCTTGGCCGGCCCGGTGCCGGGTGCCTTGCCGTCGGCGAGCGCGTAGATCTGCCCGGCGACCAGGACGAGCCCGATGCCGGCCAGCATGCCGTGTACCACGGACAGTGAGATCGCGCGGAAGAAGCGGCCCAACTTGAGTGCGCCGAGGGCCAGTTGCAGCAGCCCGGTGGCCAGGACGACCACGCCGAGGGCGCTGAGCCCGTAGTCCTGCACCAGGGTGAGGACCAGCACGGTCAGGCCGGCGGCCGGACCGCTGACCTGGAGGCTGCTGCCGGGCAGCAGCCCGGTGATCAGTCCGCCGACGATGCCGGTGATCAGGCCGAGTTCGGCCGGGACGCCGGAGGCGACGGCGACGCCCACGCACAGCGGCAGGGCGACCAGGAAGACGACGAGGGAGGACGTGACGTCGGTGCGCAGCGCGGAGCGCAGCGTGGCGAGGGAGGAAGTCATGGGCGTTCTCTGTTCGAAGGAGGGAACGTCGTGGAGGGGAACGTCGTGGAGGGGGCACCCGCCGCGCACGGGCGCGGTGGGTGCCGTGGCCGGGAGCGGCCGGAGGGGTCGGGTGGCGGCCTACAGCGCCTGGAACGCGCCTCTGGCGGGCTTCCAGGCCTGGACCGCGCCGGTCTCGACGGTGTAGTACCAGGCGTGCAGCCGCAGTCGGCCGGCCGCCAGGCGGCGGGCGACGAACGGGTAGCTGCGCAGGTGGTCCAGCTGGGTCAGCACGTGCTGCTGGGTGACGGCGACCAGGTCGGGCGCGGAGCCCTGGGCTTCCGCCGGGCCTTGCGCCGACGCGGTCCCGTCCGCTTCCGGCCGGTGCCCGGCCCAGGCCAGCCAGCGTCCCACCAGGGGCATGCTCGCGACCCCCTGCTCGCGGACCAGGCCCTGGACGGCACCGCAGTGCGAGTGGCCGCACACCACGATGTCCGGCACGCCCAGGGCCTGGACGGCGAACTCCAGGGAGCCCGCGACACCGCAGGCGCCGGCCTGGGCCCGGTAGCGGGGGACGATGTTGCCCGCGGTCCGCAGCTCGAAGAGGTCCCCGGGGCGGGCCCCGGTGAACATCGACGGGATCACCCGGGAGTCGGAGCAGGAGATGAACAGGGCTTGCGGTCGCTGGCCGTTGGCCAGCCGGGCGAACTCCTCCCGTCGCTCGGAGAGCGCGGCGGGGAACGTACGGGCGTGCTCGATGAGGGTCTGCATGAATTCGGCCTCGTGGCTCTTCGTGTGCTCACCGGGCCGAGCGGGGTGGCTCGGAGGGGAGCGGTACAGGGACGCGAAGAGTGCGTGCGGCGCATGCCCGACGACCGGGCCTCAACCTCGGTCGGTCACGGGTGACCGACCGTCACGCCGTGGCGAAGGCACGGTGCGGAGGCCGTCGTGGGAGCGTGCGGGCCACACGCCGCCTGTCAGCAGCGGAAGGTCTGCAGGGTGGTGGCGTCGGGGGTGAGCGCGGAGGCGGGGCTCCAGGCCTCTCTCGCTCTTTGCGGATGGGCGGCGCGGGCCGGGGTGTCGGATTCCGCGGCCGTCGCCGTGACGTCCACCGTCTCGCCGGCGGGGGCCGGTTCGTCGATCAGCTGGCCCCGGCGCGGGGCCAGGACGGGCGCGGTCACCGCGTCCAGGTGGGCCGAGGTGTCGGCCTCCTCCGGCGGCGCGTCGAGCGAGCCGCGCAGCTTGCGCTGCTCGGCCTCCTTCTCGGGGGCCATCGCGCACACCGGGCGTGGGACGGCCGACGCGGCCTTGGGGGTCAGCAGCAGCATGAAGACGGCAAAGGTCAGCAGAACCACTGCTGCCGCAACTCGCCGTATCACCACTGGACTCCCGACGTCGTACTCGTCGTGCCGACGCCGAAACGTTACCTGCTCTTGGTGAACCCTTGCCCGAACTCCGAATGTGATGTGGGTAACAAAGACGTCCGCCCCACTGGACAACTTCCAGAGGGGCGGGCTCAGTTGTGGTCAGGTTGTATCGGTGCGGCGGGGGACTGGTGAGATCGAGCGCGAGGATCCGGCCCGGGCGGCCGAAGGCCTCGCCGAGGTGGGTGCGGCCGCCGATCCGGTCGGGTGCTTCGAGCAGGAGCGCCGAGTGCCCGTCGACGCTGAGGTCCCGCGCCGCGGTGACCCCGGCGAAACCGGCACCGACCACCACGACGTCATGCGCGTGAGTCACCTGAGCCCTCTCCTGACAAGGGGGAGTGAAAAATCAACTGGTACGACCCCGAACCGTGTTCGAGGAGAATCCGACCAACCAGGCGCCGGCCCGTCCGACGACCCAGCGCCGCGGGATCGAGCGCAGGCAGGCGATCCTCGACGCCGCCGAGGCCCTGCTCACCGAGCAGGGCTACGAGGACACCACCCTGAAGGCGATCGCCGAGCGGGCGGGCATCCCGATCACCTCCGTGTACCACTACTTCTCCGACCGGTACGAGGTCGACGCCGAGGTCCTGCGGCGCCATGTCGTCGAGCTCGACGCGATCGGTGCCGCCGCGTTCGGCGACCCCGCGCTGCGCACGCTGCGCGACGCGGTGGACGCCACCATCGACCCGACCCTGGAGTACCTGCGCCGTCACCGCGACTGCGCCCAACTGTGGTTCTCCGGACGCAGTGAGCGGCTGGAGGAACTGGTCCGCGACTTCGACCGGATCCGGGCGGAGCGGCTGCGGACCTTCCTGGTCGAGCGGGACCTGCTGCGTGCCGACACGCCCCCGCTGGCGCTGGAGCTCGCCTTCGCGGCCGGTCACCGGCTGTTCGACATCGCCTTCCACGCCTCGCCGACCGGTGACGACGCGACGATGGCCGAGGCGCGTCGGCTGGTGACCGCCTACCTGGAGACGTACTCCGCCCCGGGGGTGGAGGGGCGGGGCTGACGCCGGGGTCGGCCGGGGTGTCGCCGTGACGGCGCGCGGCGGGTCGGCCGCGACGGCGCCCCGGCCGGCATCAGACCCATGGCGCGGGGCTGCTCAGCTTCAGGCCTTGGATGACAGGGAGTCCGGGGCCGCTCAGCGGCTGTCGGCTGTCGGCTCTCCCGGCCCGGATGGGGAGGTGTACGTCCCAGTGTCGTTGCGCGCCCGTGGCTGATGCTCTTTCGAATCGTGATCGAATTCGAAGAGTCCCGTGGATCTTCCGAGGCCGACCATGGCTGACCCCAAGGTGTCCGGTCGTCCGGTCGTGGTGCAGCGCCGCCGGATCGAGCGGGTGAAGGCCATCCTCGACGCCGCCGAGGCGATCCTCGCCGAACAGGGCTACGAGGCGGCGACCCTCAGAGCGATCGGCGAGCGGGCCGGCATCCCGACCGCGTCCGTCTACCACTATTTCGGCGACCGCCTCGCGGTGGAGACCGAGCTGCTGCAGCGTCACCTGGCGGCGCTGCGGGGGCAGATCATCACCCGGCTGCGCGAGCGCGGGCGCAGGACCGTGCGCGATGTGGTCGACGCCGTCATCGACCCCCTGCTCACTTACGGCCGCGGGAATCCGAGCTTCGTCGAGTTGTGGCGGGAGCGCGCCGGGACACTGGTGGAGCTGGGGCGCGAGTTCGACGAGTCGCTCTCCGAGCGGACCTGGCGCGCCTTGATCGAGCGCGACCTGATCGGCGTCGACACCCCGTTGCTCGCCGTGCAGCTCGCCTTCGAGGTCGGCGACCGGCTCTTCGACGTCGCCTTCACGCGCTCCCCGGGCGGTGACGAGACCGCGATGGACGAGGGGCGGCGCATCATCACCGCGTACCTGGAGACCTACGCGCCGCCGGCTCCCGCCTCCGGGGACTGAGGGGGCGGCCGCGTCCCGCGTCCCGCATCACGAGGCGTGTCGCGCTCGGCGGGCGCGCTGCGGAGCGGGGCGCGCGGCCCGGCCGGCGGGTCGGGCGGTCGAACGCGGCGCGCCCAGGGCGCCGAGCACCGGGCTGTCCAGCGGGCTGGCCGCCAGCCGCTCCAGCACCGTCGAGAGCGCGGCACGCAGCCGGCGGGCCCGGTGGCGCACGTCGGGGACGTCGGAATGGAATGCGGCGGATACGGACATGCGGCTCACCTCCGGAGCGACCTGCGGACCTGCAGGTAGGTCGAGCCTGCACCACTTCGCCCGGGTCCGGGCCCGTCTTGGCGGCCTGCTGACGCGGTCCTGACGGTTCGTGTATTCCGGCGGGCGAAGGCGGCCGGCGCAGGGCTGCGAGGCGGAGGCGGTGAAGGTCGCCCGCGCGGCCCTCGCCGCGATGCCGCGCTGAGCGGATCCGGCCGCGAGCCGCGGTACCCCCGTTGCCGCGGCTCGCGGCCGGTCGACGGGCGGCGCCCCGGGGCGGCCCGTCGGTCCGTGGATCAGTTGCTCACATTGATGCAACTGCCGGTGTACACGCCGCCGTTGGCGTCGCTGAAGCCGCACCACCAGCCGGCGGTGACGTAGCCGTTCGGCGTGTAGGTCGTGGTGTACCAGGTGCCGCCGGTCACGTGGAAGCTCGTCCCCGTCACGACGGCCCCGGAGGGGCTCTTGATCTGGATGTCGGCCCAGGTACTCGCACCGTAGTAGGTGCTGTTCTCCATGGTGCGGACGTAGTAGCCGCTGCCGTCGACCGTGAAGCAGACCTTGGGGTTGACGCCGTTGCAGGTGGTGGCCCAGGTGGGCGGCGTGGCGTCGCCGTCGCCCGGAGCGGGGGCGGGGGAGACGGTCTGCGGTCGGGCGGCCGAGCGGTAGACGGTGAGGACCCCGGCTGCGGTCCTGGCCTCCTGGACCGGTACGGGGCCGGGACGGGCCGACGCGGTGGATGGGGTGGATGGGGTGGTGGCCGGCGGGGTGGCCGGCGGGGTGGCCGGGGCGGCCGGAGCGTCGACCGTGCCGCCCGCGCCGAGCGCCGCGAGGGCGACGGCGAACGCCGTCATCCGGGCCGGACCCCTGGCCGGACGCGAAGCGGCCCTGCGAGCGTTCAAGTCTTCCTCCTCGGACGGGGCCGTTCGGCGCTCATCATCGCCGTGGTGGGGCCGGGGCGACCACGACGTTGACCTGACGTTGACCTGACACTTGGGCATGCGTCGGGCTAATCTCGTTCGCGATCAGCGCCGGCCGGGCGGACGTCGGCACGGTTCGCAGGGGACCAGGGGGATGAGTGGGGGCTGCTGTTTTCGCCGAGCTGTTGCGGGAGCGACGACTGTCGGCGGGGTGGAGCCAGGACGAGCTCGCGGAGCGCTCGGGGGTGTCGGCGCGATCGATCAGCGCCCTGGAGGCGGGCGGGCGCCGACCCCGACTGTCCTCGGTGGTGCGGCTCGCCGAAGCCCTCGGTGTCGACCAGGACACCCGTACCCGGTGGCTGGCGGCGGCACGGGACACGGACCCGCAGCGCTCGGCGGGGGCGGACGGACCGGACGCTCCGGCGGCGGAGCCGACCCCCGGAGCTGCGGCTCTCCCGCCCCTTCCCTCAGGCCTGTCCTCCGGCCCTGCTGGGTCGAGCAGCCCGCAGCAGCTGCCCATGGCCATCCGGCACTTCACCGGGCGTGCCCGCGAGCTCCAGGCGCTCGACGAGCTGCTGGCCGACGTGACCCCCGGCTGCGGCGCGGTGGTGATCTCGGCGATCGCCGGCACCGCGGGCGTGGGCAAGACCACCTTGGCCGTGCACTTCGCCCACCGGGTGGCCGACCGCTTCCCCGACGGTCAGCTCTTCGCCAACCTGCGCGGGTTCGACCCCGACCGCGCCCCGGTCGACGCCGCCGACGTGGCGCGCGGCTTCCTGGACGCGCTGGGCGTTCCCGCCCTGCGCGTCCCCGCCGACCCGGACGGGCAGCTCGCGCTCCTGCGCAGCCGGCTGGCCGGCACCCGGACGCTGATCGTCCTCGACAACGCCCGCGAGGCGGAACAGGTCCGCCCGCTGCTGCCCGGCTCCAACACCTGCCTGGTCGTGGTGACCAGCAGGAACCGGCTGCCCGGGCTGGTCGCCCTGGACGGCGCCGTCCCGCTGGCCCTGGACGTGCTCCTCCGTGCGGAGGCGCGCGAACTGCTCGCCCGCCGCCTGGGCGCCGCGGTGGTGGAGGACCAGCCTGACGCGGCCGACGAGTTGATCGAGCTCTGCGCCCGGCTGCCGCTGGCCCTGAACATCGCCGCCGCACGGGCGGCCGACCACCCCGGCACCCCGCTCGACGTGTGGGCACGCGAACTGCGGGACTCCCAGGCGCGCCTGGACCTCCTGTCGGCCGGTGACAGCCACGCCGACGTCCGGGTGGTGCTCTCCTGGTCCTACCGCGCGCTGGCTCCGCAGGCCGCCCGCCTGTTCCGGCTGCTCGGCCTGCACCCGGGCCCGCACGTCAGCGTGGCGGCGGCCGCGAGCCTCGCGGGCCTGCCGTTGTCCGAGACCCGCGCCCTGCTGGAGGACCTGCACCGCGCCCATCTGATCACCGCGCCGGAGCGGGGCCGGTACACCTTCCACGACCTGCTGCGCGTCTACGCCGCCGAGCAGGCGGCCGCCCTGGAGTCGCCGCAGGGGCAGGCCGAGGCGACGCTGCGGATGCTCGACCACTACCTCCACACCGCGCACCGCGCCGGCTGCCTCGCCTACGCCGACGACGCCAACTGGCAGTCGCTCGACCTCGCGGAACCGGCCGCCGGGGCGGCTCCCGAGGACCTCGCCGACCGCCGGCAGGCGCTCGACTGGTACCGGGACGAGCAATCGGTGCTGGAGCGGATCGTCGACTCGGCCCACCGGGCGGGCGCCGACGTCCACGCCTGGCAGCTCGTCGGCGCGCAGGTCGCCTACCTGCTCAAGTCGGGGCTGTGGCAGCAGTGGCAGCGGGCGAGCGAGACCGCGCTGGCCGCCGCCGAACGCACCGGGGACCTCCGCCGGCAGGCGCACGCGCACCGCTGGCTCGGCCAGGTGCACCGCTCCCAGGGCCGCCAGCCCCAGGCCCAACGCGAACTGCGCCGGGCCCTCGAACTCTTCGAGGCGCTCGGGGACCGCCCGCGCGAGGGCAGGACCCGGCTCGACCTCGCCATCGCCCACGGCGAAGAGCACGCCGACGCCGAGGCGGTGGCCGAGTCCCGCCGGGCCCTGGAGCTGTTCCAGACCATCGGCGACCCCTCCGGGCAGGCCCTCGCGCTCAACAGCATCGGCTGGTACCTGGCGCAGCAGGGCGAGCTGCGGGAGGCGCTCCCGTACTGCCGGCGCGCACTGGACCTGGCCCGAGACACCGGCAACCTCCCCGGCCAGTCGTCCATCTGGGACAGCATCGGCTTCATCCACCACCACCTGGGCGAGTACCACGAGGCGCTCCCCGCCTACCACGAGTCGCTGCGCCTGCGTCAGGCCGTCGGCGACTACTTCCTCCAGGCCGACATCCACACCCACATCGGCGACACCCACCTCGCGCTCGGTGACGTCGAGGCCGCCCGAGGCTCCTGGAACCGGAGCCTCGCCATCCTCGAAGACCTGCAACACCGTGACGCCGACGCCGTTCGGGCCCGGCTGAACGCGAGCACCGGGCCGGGGCGGCTCCGCTGAGCGGCGGACCGGGCGCCGGAATTGACCTGACCGGTATTCCGGTCGTGCGGTGGCGGACGGGAAATCCGCGTGCTCGGACGGCATTGTCAGGGGCCCGCCAGAATCCCCGGTCCGGTGCCGCCCGGTGCGGGAAAATGGCTGGTCAGAGCCGTTCGGTCAGGCCCTCATCAATTGTCGTTCACCCTCCCGACATTGACGGGTGCGCATCCTGGCCGCACCTTCTTCCAGTAATTCCCCAGACCTTGGCAAACCTTGTTCCCAGCCTGCTGCGCGAGCCCTGTCCGGCCGGGCATTATCAGCTCCCATGAGTCGATTCACCGCAATACCGCAGGGGGCTTTCGCGTGAGAGCCTTCCGCTTCCTCCCCGCCGTCGCGCTGGCCGTCGCCACCGCGGTGATCGGGTTGGCCGCCGTCGTCCCGGCCTCGGCCGCGACATCACGGGTGGACCTGAACGTCCTGGTGGTCACCGACGGCAACCCCTGGGTCGAGGGGATCCGGCAGCAGTTGGCCGCCGAGGGCGTGCCCACCACCGTCATCGACCTCACCAGCACCAGCCGGGCCACGATCACGGCCGGCTTCCTGGCCGACACCCTGGCCGACGGCACCCCGCACGGGCACTTCGAGGGCGTCGTGCTGCCCAACGACGCCCCGTCCCAGCTCTCCGCGGCCGAGCTGAGCACCCTGGCCGGCTACGAGCAGGGCTACCAGGTCCGGCAGGTGGACGCCTACGTCTGGCCCGGCACCAACACCGGCCTGAACGCGCCGAGTTGGTCGGGCTCGCTGGACGGTACCAGCGCGACGGCGACCGCCTCCGCCCGTGCGGACGCCTTCCGCTACCTGAACGGCCCGGTCCCCTTCGAGGGCACTCCCGGCGGGAACGGCTCGTACGGCTACCTGACTACTCCGCTGCCCGACAACCCGGCCACCGGCTCGCACTTCGAGCCGTACCTGACCGAGACGGTGCCCGGCACCACCACCCAGGGCACCCTTGCCGGGGTCTACACCTCCGGCGGGCGCCAGCAGTTGGTGCTGACCTTCGCCTACAACTACTACCAGCAGCAGTACCGGCTGCTGGCGCACGGCATCGTGGACTGGGTCACCAAGGGCGTCCACCTGGGGTACTGGCGCAACTACTTCTCGGCCCACATCGACGACCTCTTCAACGCCAACGCCCGATGGAGCCAGGTCGGCAACTGCACCCCGGGGGAGGGCGACTGCGTCGGCAGCGTGCCGGCCACCACGCCGATCCGGATGACCCCGGCGGACGTCACCGCCACCGTCGCCTGGCAGCAGCAGAACAACTACACCCTGGACTTCCTGTTCAACGGCGGCCCCAGCCTGGACTACGCGGCGGCCAACGGCGGCACCGACCCGCTGACCACCGCCCTGCTGGCGAACAAGAACAGCTTCTGGTGGCTCAACCACACCTACCAACACCCGTTCCTGGGCTGCGTGCAGAACTTCACCGTGATCCCGTGGAAGTGCCAGACCGACTCCACCGGCGCGATCCAGTACGTCGACCAGGCCACCGTCAACAGCCAGATCCAGCAGAACATCCAGTTCGGCCAGGCCAACGGACTTCCGTTCAGGCCGGGCGAGTTGGTGGCCGGTGAGCACTCCGGCACCGTGATGCTGCCGCAACAGCCCAACGACAACCCGAACTTCCTCGCCGCGCTCAGCCAGAACAACATCCAGTGGCTCGGCGTGGACGCCTCCCGGGAGACCGGCCAGCGGCAGATCGCCTCGGCGCTCGGCGTGCCGCGCCACCCGATCAACGTCTTCTACAACGTCTCCACCCAGCCCGACGAGGTGAGCGAGTACAACTGGCTCTACACCTCCAAGGCGAACGGCGGCAGCGGCAACTGCGAGGCCAACCCGACCACCACCACCTGCATCACGCCGCTCGACCTGAACACCGGCTGGGCGAGCTACGTCCTGCCGATGCAGGAGAAGATCACCCTCGGGTACGTGCTCAGCAACGACCCGCGCCCGTTCTTCATGCACCAGTCGAACCTGACCGACGACCGGCTCGCCCTGCAGACCCTGACCGGCATCCTCTCCACCTACCGCGGCTGGTTCACCCCGGACACCCCGGTGGTCAACCAGACCCTCACCGACGCCGGCAGCACCCTGCAGCAGCAGACCGCCTGGCAGCAGACCCTGACCGCCGGCACCGTCAGCGGCTACATCCAGGGCGGCGCCGTCACCGTCCAGGGCCCGGCCGGCACCACCGTGCCGGTCACCGTCCCGGCCGGCACCACCGTGACCGGGGGCGCCGCCTTCGGCTCGGTGTACGGCGGCGAGCAGTCCGGCTACCTCACCCTCGGCGCCGCGCCGACCGGCCTGACCCTGACCTCCGCCGCCTTCGGCACCGCCACCAGTGCCGGCCCGACCCCGAGCACCGGGATCGCGCTCGCCTCGTACTCGATCGGCTCGCCGCACGAGGTGCACCGCAACGGCACCGCGATCACGGTCACCGACCCGTACGGCACCCACGTGCTGCCCAAGCTCGCCGGGAAGCCGGACGAGGAGCTGCACGTCGGCGGCACGCACCACCACCCGTACCAGACGCCGGTGGCGCAGACGAAGAAGTAGCCACTACCGCGCGCCGACGGGCGGGGGGGGGGCCCCCCCCCCGGCCCGCCGGCGGGGGGGGGGGGGGGTGGGGTGGCGCGCGGGGTGTGGTTCCACGGGGGTTTGCGCCGGGGGGGGGGGGGGGGCGGACGGGTGG
>NZ_JBICZB010000064.1:0-30920 GCF_043201815.1 Kitasatospora sp. NPDC048296 | reverse complement strand
GGGCGGCCCCCCCCCCCCCCCCCCACCCCGCCCGCGGGGGCCCCACCCAACCCCGGCCCCCCCCCCCCGCCCCCCGGGGGGGGGGGGGCCCCCCCCCCCGGCCGGCCCGTCGGCTGTCGGTGGGGTTGTCTACGCTCGCGGTATGACGTACACGGTGGATGCCCGCCTGGCGGCGGGCGAGGACGAACGGATGCTGTTGGACGCGGTCTTCACCCCGGGGGAGGGGCTGGGGATCCGGGCCAACCATCCGCTGACGGTGGTTCGGGTGGTGGAGGTGAAGGAGGTGACCACCATCAGGGTGCCGAGCGGCCGACTGGTGGTGAGCTCGCCGTGGCCGGACGACGACGACTACGAGCTGAACCCGCCGACGGGGCGGGAGCTGGCCGAGCGGATACCGCCGGGCAGCTACCTGGTGGAGGCCTCCTGGATCACCGAACGGTGGGGTTCCGCGGTGGCCGCCGTACGGCTGTGCGTCGCCGACGCGCCGGTGGTCGCCTGGGAGAACGCCCTCGGGGTGGGTGAGGACATCGAGTTCGCCCGCCCGGGCGAGCGGTTCCGCTTCTTCCCGTCCGACACGAACACGGCGTGCTTCGCCGACGCCACGGCCTGGGCGGAACTGACCCTGCCGTTCCGGCAGCTCTGGCGGGACCTGCGTACCGGTCTCGACACCGCGCAGGAGCGGGAGCAGGTGCACAACGGCTCGTTCGAGCGGGTGAGCCACGACGGACTCGGGGCCGACCTCGTGACCTTCACGGCGGACGAGGACAATGCGGTCTGGCTCGGCCGGGCGGCGGACGGAACGGTCGCCTCCGTCGTGGTCGTCGGCGGCTTCCGGCCGCACCCGTACTGACGGGTGACCGCCGCCGCGCTGTGGCTGAACCCCGGTCGGTGGAGGCCACGTAGATCGGGACGGAACGGGACGGGGGAGGAACACGGGATGGATGCGGACGGCGCCGAGGTGCGGGCGTACATCGTGGCCCTGGTGCGGATGGGCGCGCCGGAGGTGCCGGGGCCGCCCGCGCTGGCGGTGCCGGGGGGCACCGCGGCCGAGGTGACGTCCGTCGCCCGGCGGTTGGCGCTGCGGGCACTGCCGGAGCGGCAGCGGCGGCCGGAGTTGACGCCGGAGCCGACGCCGGGGCTGCTGGCCGTGTCGAGGTCGCTGGTGGTGGACGTGCACCCGTCCGCGCCGGGGTGGACGACGGCCGAGCGGGAACGGCTGGCGGGGTGGGTCGCGGTGCTGATCGAGCACCGGGGCGAGGACGGCGTCCAGGAGCTGGTGCGGGAGCTCGACGAGGGCTGAACGGTGGCACCCGGCGGCGGGCCCGGTGCCCGCGGGTCGGGGCGTTGGCGGATCGTTGGCGGGTCCTTGGCGGCGCCCGGCAGGCTGCTGTCTGCCCGCCACGGGGGACGTACGGCGGAAGCCCTGCCATGTGCCCTTGCCCGACCTGAGAGGTAGCGCGTGCCGAAGCCGCCAGTCGCCCAGCCCACGCCCGTCGTCCAGTCGTCCGTCGGCCCGTCGGCCGCGGTGGCGGCGACACCCGGGCCGGGCCCGGCCCGACCGACCCTCGACCCCGACACCCTGGCCGAGATCCACCGGCTGCACGGTGGCTACCTGCTGCGGGTCCTGCTGCGGGCCACCGGCGGTGACCGGGGCAAGGCGGAGGACATCCTGCAGGAGACCCTGCTGCGGGCCTGGCAGCACCCGGAGGCGCTGACCAAAGGCCCCGAGCAGAGCCGCCCCTGGCTGTTCACGGTGGCCCGGCGGATCGCGATCGACCACTACCGGATGGCCGCCGCCCGCGCCAAGGAGGTGATCGGCGAGCCACTGGAGGACCGGCCGCTCGTCGAGGACCCGTACGAGCAGGTGGTGGTCGCCCGGGACATCGCCCTGGCGCTGCGGCGGGTGCAGAAGCACCACCGTGAGGTGCTGGTCGAACTGCACCTGAAGGACCGCTCGGTGCAGGAGGCCTCGGCCAGGCTGGGAGTGCCGCCGGGGACGGTCAAGTCCCGGAACTTCTACGCGATCCGGGCGCTGCGGCCGGTCCTGGCGGCGGAGCACGGGTACGCGCCGGTCGGCCGGTGACTTCCGGCCGGTGACTCCCGGAAGCTCGGCTCGCGGGCCGGTGCGGCCCTGGAGCCGGCCGGAGCCCTGGGCGACCGCGAGCAGCGGGCCTGGGTGCTCACCGACCTGAGCGCGGACGGCAACCGCCCCGGCCGGGTCCCGCCGTAGCGTCGCTGGCGAGGCCGGTCCGGGGCGGGGCGCGGGGATCGGATCCCGGTGTCAGATCCGGGTGTCCTCGACCACCGGGAGGCCCTGGTCGTCGCCGTCCTGCGGCGCGAAGGCCGTGCGCGGCGCGGCGGCCGGCTTCTTCCCGCAGAAGGCCGGCTCCAGCGCGCTCATCAGACCCTGGGTCACCGTACCGTTGTTGGAGGCGTTGGCGAACACGACGACGCTGCGCTTCCCGTCCGGGGTGGTGAAGGACTGGGTCTGGTAGCCCTGGACGATGCCGCCGTGCCCGTACACGTCGCCGCAGGAGAGCGAGATGCGGCGCAGCCCCAGCCCGTAGCTGATCTTCGCGGTGGGCGTCGGCAGCGCGGCCTCCATCTGCTGCAGCGAGGCGTCCGAGATGAGCCCGCCGTTGCTGCCGGCCATCAGCGCGGTGAGGAAGCGGTCGAGGTCCCCGGCGGAGGAGATGACCCCACCGGCGCTCCACAGCCAGGAGGCGGTCTGCTCGGTGGAGTCCAGCAGCGGCTTGGTGCGGTCGTCGTTGGTGAGGTAGCCGGTGATGTGCGCGCCCTTGATCCGCTGGTCGGGCACGACGAATGAGGTCTTCTCCAGGCCCAGCGGCTCGATGATCCGCTCGCGCAGCACGTCCGCGTACGACCGGCCGGTGAGGTGCTCGACGGCGAGCCCCATCAGCACGAAGTCGGTGTTGGAGTAGGAGTAGCGGCTGCCCGGGGTGTACTGCTGGCCGTGTTTGACGGACATCGCGACCAGGTCGGCCGGCTGGTACACATTGGTGCGGATGCGGGTCTCGAAGGCGCTGGTGGTCTCCTCGCCCGGCTGTTCCAGCAGGTCGTTGGTGTGGTCGTAGACGCCCGCGCGGTGCTCCATCACCTGACGGCCGGTCATGGTCCAGCTCTCCGGGAGGGTGCCGGCCGGAAGGTAGTCGCGCAGCGGCTTGTCGAGGTCGATCCGGCCCTCCTCCGCCAGCTGCATCACGAGAACGGCCGCGAACATCTTGCTGTTGCTGCCGACCCGGAACCTCCACGAGGAGTTCATCGGGGTCCCGTCCAGGTTGGCCTGGCCGACGGACAGGGAGCGTGTCCTCTCGTCCTCGTCGTGGTCGCGGATGACCGCGAAGGCGCCCGGGGCGCCCGCATGCATGGTGGCCTGAAGTGCGCTGAGCACCCCGGCGGTGTCCGGGACGGGCAGCGCGGCGCCGTCCCGGTCGGCGGCCAGGGCCGGTACGGTTCCGGTCGCCGCCAGGACGGCAGCGGCGGCGGCCACCGCGAGGGGACGCAGCAGGCTGGTCTTCGCCATGTTCCTCGGTTCTCTCGTGAACTGACACGGCGTCCGGTTGCGCCGCTCGAAGATCACTATCACCGGTCCGGGCCGCCGATGGCAATGTGAACCGGACCGCCCGCATCGTCCGTTGTCGGCCCGGTTTGGCATGTGCACCATTCGTTTCCCGGCCTGGGGGCAAGGTTTTACCCGCCGTCATCTACCCGCGTTGACTGCTGCGCGGCCATGCTGTTCTGGCGCTTCGTTCGCCTTCCGGTGCGACGTACCGGCCCCCTCGCACCCCCTCACTTCCCTCACCGACCATGGAGTCCCCCATGACCCTGGCCACCTTCGCGCGCCGTGCCGGCGCCCTGCTGCTCGCCGGCGCCGGCCTGATATCCGCCACCGGCACCGCCCACGCCACCGGCACGTACACCGCGGTCGTCTTCCCCGACCAGGACCACTCGGTGGTCTACAACCTGATCAACTCGGCGACCAAGACCGTCGACGTCACCATGTACGAGCTGCGCGACACGACGGCCGTCAACGACCTGATCGCCCGTCAGCGCGCCGGCGTCAAGGTCCGGGTGATCCTGGACGGCCAGCACACCTCGGTCAACGGCTCCGCCTACAACGCGCTGAAGGCCGCCGGTGTGGGCGTGACGTACTCCTCCTCGGCGTTCGTCTACACCCACCAGAAGACCGTCACCGTGGACGGCGCCAAGTCCCTGATCCTGACCGGGAACCTGGACGCCACCTACTACTCTAGCAGCCGCGACTACGGCGTCCTCGACACCGACGCCAACGACGTCAACGCGATCGAGCAGGTCTTCGCCGCGGACTACGCCAAGACCTCGGTCACCCCCTCCGACGGCGACAACCTGGTCTGGTCGCCCACCGACTCGCAGGACCGCCTGCTGGCGCTGATCAACGGCGCGCAGACCTCGCTGGACGTCGAGGAGCTGGAGTTCGGCGACCAGGCCCTGGTGGACGCGATCACCGCCGCCGCCAACCGCGGTGTGACCGTGCGGGTCGTCGGCATGAACCCGAGTTCGTACGGCTCCTACTTCGACCAGGTGACCACGGCCGGCGCCCAGGTGGTCACCTACTCCTCGACCACCGGCCTGTACATCCACGCCAAGGCCATCGTCGCCGACTACGGCACCCCCTCGGCAAAGGTGTTCGCCGGCTCGGAGAACTTCTCCGACAACTCGCTGAACAACAACCGCGAGCTGGGCCTGATCGTCTCGGACTCCGGGGTGCTCAACACCGTCGAGACGACCTTCAACACCGACTTCGCCAACGGCACCCCGTACTAGGCCGTTCGCGAGAGTACGACAGTCCGTCACCTCCCCCGAGCCGGGGGGCCCTTCGGGGCCGCCCTCCACCCGAGGATTCGTCATGACTTCGTCCGCGAAGATCCCGAACGACGCCCTGTTGAACGACGCCCCGCTGAACGAAGCCCCCCGCCGCCGCTCCCGCCGCACCGCGACCGCGCTCGGCTCGGCCGCCGCCCTGGTCGCCGCCTCCGCCGGACTCTGGGCGGCGACCGCCACCACCGCGCAGGCCGCCGCGCTGCCCACGCCCGACCACATCGTCGTCGTGGTGATGGAGAACCACTCCTACAGCCAGATCATCGGCAGCAGCAGCGCGCCGTACATCAACAACACCCTGAAGGCGGGCGGCGCCGGCCTCACCCAGTCCTTCGCCATCACCCACCCCAGCGAGCCGAACTACTACGCCCTGTTCTCCGGCTCCACCCAGGGCAGAGTCGACGACAGCTGCGTGACGGTCGGCGGGTTCCAGACCCCGAACCTGGCCTCCGAGGTGGCCGCCGCCGGAAAGACCTGGGCCAGCTACAACGAGTCCCTGCCCAGCCAGGGCAGCACGGTCTGCAGCAGCGGCAACTACGCGCAGAAGCACAACCCCTGGTTCGGTTTCGGCAACGTCCCGCTGAACACCGCCATGACCTTCGCGCAGTTCCCGACCGACTACACCACCCTGCCGAACGTCTCCTTCGTGGTGCCGAACCTGTGCAGTGACATGCACGACTGCTCGGTCAAGACGGGTGACACCTGGATCCAGAACAACCTGGGCGCGTACGCCACCTGGGCGCAGAGCCACAACAGCCTGCTGATCGTCACCTTCGACGAGGACAACAGCCTGTCCGGCAACCGGATCCCGACCCTGGTCTACGGCGCCCACGTCGCCCCGGGCAGCAGCTCGGCCACCACCTACAACCACTACAACGTGCTGCGCACCCTGGAGGACCTCTCCGGGGCGAGCGGCCACGCGGGCAACGCGGCGAACGCCACGGACATCAGCGGCATCTGGAACTGACCTTCCGAGCCCAGGAGTTGACCCGGACCGGCGGCTGCTCGACGGCCGCCGGCTCCGGCGCGTCCCGGTCGGCGCCGAGCCGGCGCACCCCCGGCACCGCCGCCGTGCCGGCGCACACCGCGGTCACCAGCGCGGCCGCGGCCAGCAGCGGCACCCGGCTGCCCCAGGCGTCGGCGGCCAGCGGCGCCAGCACGTACCCGAGCGGCGCGGCGGCCAGCGAGAGCAGCCAGTCGTAGGAGGTGACCCGGGCCAGCACCCGGGCCGGGAAGTCCTGCTGGACCACCGTCTCCCAGACCGGGTTGAGGAAGCCCAGTCCGGCCGTCGCCACCCCGTACGCGGCCACCGTCACCGGCGCGGGCGCCGGGACGGCGAGCGCCAGCAGCGGCAGCCCGTACAGGGCGAGGGCGAGGTTGCCGACCAGCACCGGGCGCCGGGGCCGGACCCGCGCGGCGAGCAGCGAGCCCAGCAGCAGGCCGACCGCCCCGGCCTGGGTGATCGCCACCCAGACGCCGTCCCCGCCCAGGCGGGTGGCGGCGATCAGCGGGCCCAGGGTGAGCGCGACGGCGCTCGCGCCGTTCCACACCCCGTGGGCGATCAGGCTGGTCCAGTACCAGTCCCGGGAGCGCACCTCGCTCCAGCCCTCGGCGAGGTCCCGGCGCAGCGAGCGCGACCGGGCGGGCACGTGGGCGACGGCGATCCGGGTGAGCAGGGCGGCGCTCAGTAGGAAGGAGACGCCGTCCAGGACGAAGGCCCAGCCCGGCCCGGCGGTGTACACCAGTACCCCGGCGAGCGCCGGGCCGCCGAGCCGGGCGGCGCTGGTGGCCGAGCCGAGCAGGGCGTTGGCGTGCAGCCGGTGCTCGCCCGGGACGATGCCGGTGACCAGCGGCGAGGTGGTCGGCATGGCGAAGGCGGAGGCGGCGCCGCCGATCGCCTCGGCGACCGCGATGTGGGCGAGGCCGGGGCGGCCGCCGAGGAGTTCGAGGCCGACCAGCAGCTGGGTGGCGGCCCGCAGCAGGTCGGTGGTGAGCGCGACCAGGCGCGGGTTGAAGCGGTCGCCGACCACTCCGCCGAAGGGCAACAGGAGCAGCCTCGGCACCATCGCGCAGCCGAGGACGAGGGCGAGCGCCCCGGAGGAGCCGGTGGCGCGGGTGATGGCGATGGCCAGGGCGGCGGGTACGACGGCGTCGCCGAGGGTGGAGACCGTCCGGCCGAGGAAGAGCAGGCGGAAGTCGGGTAGGCGCAGCGGGTGTTGGGGCATGCGCGGAACTGTATTTCGGTGTCGAAATTTTGGCAACGAATATTTCGGCAGCGACAGGTTTGCCCCTTTGTAGACTCCTCCCATGCCCGAGCACCCTCCCCAGCAGCCGTCCCCGCCCCGCGACTGGACGGACGGCCACGTCGACCGCTGGCTACCGGTGCTGTCCGACCTCGACCCGGACATCGAGGGCGCGGTGACCCGGATGTCACGGCTCACCCACCACCTCGGCCGCGTCCGCGAACAGGGCGTCTCCGACTACGGCCTGCACAAGCACGAGTTCGACACCCTCCATGTGCTGGCCGGCCTCGGCGGCCACGCCGCCCCCTCCGACCTGCGCGCCGACCTCAACCTCGCCCCGGCCTCCATCACCGGCCGCCTGGAGACCCTGGAACGCCGCGGCTTCGTCCTCCGCACCCCGTCCACGAAGGACCGCCGCAAGGTCGACATCGTCCTGACCAGCGCCGGCCGCGCCGCCTGGCAGGAGGCCCTGGACGTGGTCGGCCGCGAGGAGCACCGGCTGCTGGGCGTGCTGACCGAGGACGAGCGGCGGACGCTGTCGGACCTGCTGCGGAAGGTGATGCTCGTGCAGGAGGCGGACACGCCTTAGCTTGTCGTTCAATTTTGGCGGGCTTGGTAGTCCTTGATCGACTCGGTGCGTTTGACGTCAGCCGCTGCTGCCCGTGGGGCAGCAGCGGCTCGAATCCGGCCCGGCGGCGTCAGTCGCCAGCGGGCAAGGTGCGCAGGTGGGCCTGCGCGGCGACGAGGGTGTAGAAGCGGCGGATCCGGTGGGAGGAGCCGGGGGCCCGGAGGTACTCGTGCCGGATGCGGTCCCAGATGCCCCAGCACTCCAGGAGGAGGAAGTGGGGGCTGCGGGCATCGATGAAGCGGGTCTCGTACGGGTGGTGGGGGAAGGCGGTCACTGCGTGGGCTCCTCGTTCTTGTGGACCCAGGCCTGGGCCTGGTCGTAGGAGTAGAAGCGGAGCGGCTCGGGCCGCGGCGGGAGGGCCTTGACCAGGCCGCCGGTCCTGTGGTCGCGGACGACCCAGACGGGGAAGGAGAGGCCGGCCGGGGCGTCGGCGGGGATGATCCCGTAGCGGCTGGTGGTCATCGGTGGGTCACCTGGAGGAATCCGCCGGCCTTCTCGACCTGGCGCGAGAACTCGTCAAACTCGCCGATGATGGGGGAGATGGTCGACTTGCTCGGGACGAGGATGGCGCCGGAGTGCTTGGAGCGGACGCGCTGCAGGGCGGCCTGGAGCATCGGGCGACGGTCGGGGGCGGTGGTGTCCGCCGCGTCGTCGACGACGATGAGGGAGACGTCCCAGTTGAAGGCGAGCGCGTAGGACTCGCAGCTTCGCATCTCCCGTTCGGGGAAGGTAGAGCCGGTCTTGGCCAGGTAGATCACCACCTGGAGCCGGTCGGTGAAGCTGTTGAGCTTCGGCTTGCTGCTTTGGGTGTTGAGGGACATGGGCGTCTCCATGGTTGCGCATCGCGCCCGGATTCTCACCGGGTGTAGTCATGGTGGCGGGCTGCGCCCTACGATCGGAAGGCATTCCCACTTGACAGTCTCCGGAGTGGGACTCAGGCAACTGTGGAGGTCTGAAATGCGTGAGACGGAACTCGACCCGTCTGTGTCCCCGCTAGCGGCGTTCGGTGCCCAACTCCGCAAGGCGCGTAAGGCTGCAGGGCTGACGCAGGTTGAGCTTGGCCGTCTGACCTCGATGAGTGACAGTCAGATCTCCAACCTCGAACGAGGTACGCGCAGTCCCACACTCGACTGGGTCATCGAGGTAGACCGGGTCCTGAACACCGGCGGGACCCTGGAATTGACCTACTGGAGCCTCCAGGGACGGGGGTCCTTCCTCGAAGGCTTCCCGGAGTACGCGACGCACGAGGCGAAGGCAGTCGAGCTGCGGCAGTTCGAACTCGGCGTTGTTCCCGGCCTGTTCCAGACGAAGGCCTACGCGGAGGCGTTGGCTGCGGCTGACGTGCGGAGGGGTGCAATCACGAGCGAAGAAGCCGAGGCTCGGGTTTCGTATCTGCTGACGCGTCAGCAGCGGCTGGACAGTGCGGATATGCCGCTTGTCTACACCGTGATGGACGAGAGCTGCATCCGAAGGCTGGTGGGTGGCGCGACAGTCATGCCAGGACAGCTCGACCGCTTGGTCGAGCTGTCCGAGCGGCCGAGAGCGATCACCCAGGTGGCGCCGTTCTCCATGGGAGAGCGCAGGACGCTTGCGCTACCCGTGGTGCTGCTGACGATGCCCGATCGCAGCATGCTTGGGTACACCGAGTCGCAGGAACGTGGCTTTCTGAGCAGGGAAACCGGGACGGTCACCGCTTGGGCCAGAGACTACGATCGGCTGCAGGTGGGAGCCAACTCGGACTTGGCCTCTCTCGACATGATTCGCGCAGCTCGGAAGGACCTCTGACTCATGACTCGCCTCGACCACGTGACTCTGACCGATGCCGCCTGGGCCAAGTCCAGCTACAGCCAGAATGGCGGAAACTGCATCGAATTCGCGCCCGGGTATGCGGGTGTGATGCCCGTTCGTGACTCGAAGGATCCTGAGGGGCCGGTGCTGGTGTTCCCGGCTGAGGCGTGGCGTTCCTTCGTCGCGGCGACCGCCGCTGGCGAGTTCGGCGGCATCTGAACTCCTCCGCGTACCTGGCCACCGCCGAGTTCGGCGGTGGCCAGGTGGTGCCGGATGGAGTTCCGCAGCCCGGCGTCCCGGGTTCGACCGGAGGTGCATGCGGCTGGTATCGATAGGGGCGTGCGATTCGAACTAGTGCCGATGCCGGACGGGGTGGGGGAGCGGCCCCGGGACGGGCGCGGGTACCCGGTGCCGGCGATCACGCCGTGGCAGGACGGGCAGCCGCAGTTCGCCCTGACGGACTACGGACGCAGTGCCGACTGCGCGCTGGGGCGCCGGTGCTCGGTGTGCGGCGCGCTGATGGCGCGCGGGCCGGTCTGGAGGGTGGTCGGCGCAGCCGAAAGCGCCGCGATCGCCGAGGCGATCGCGGCGGGGCGCCCGTACCGTAACCTCGCGCCGACCATGGAGGGCCCGGGCCACCGGTCCTGCATGTTGTACGCGTCGATGGTCTGCCCGTACCTGGCCCGGACCAACGCCCGCCGGAAGGTGACTGCCGAGTCCACCGCGGACGGGCTGACGGCGGCCGCCGTCCGCGGTGCGGCGCGCGGCGGGACGGGGGCGGTGGTCGGGTTCGATGACTACGAGTACGCGGTCACCGAGACCCGGGTGCTGTTCCGCTTCCTCGACGTGGTCGAGTTCCTGCCGCACGAGTCGGCTGACGAGCATCTGGCCGAGCTGCGCGCGGAGTTGGCCCGTGCGGGCCGGGATCAGGGCCGGTAGGAGGGCAGGCCCTTGATGGTGGAGACCTGGGTCGGTGCGGCGGAGCCGTCGGCCGGCACGGTGCTGATGCCGTCCGGGGTGCGGGTCGCGACGGTCTTGCCGTCGGGGGACCATGCGGGCTCGGTGTAGTCCGTGGTGGCCGAGGGGGTGAGGTCCTTCTCGGCCTTCTTGTCGTGTTCGGTGGACCGGGTGAACAGGTGGTCGTGGCCGTTCACCGAGCGGACGAAGACGATCTGGTTGCCGTCCGGGGACAGCGCCGGCTGCGAGCCCTTGCCGATGTCGCGGGTGGCCGGGCGGATGTAGTCGTCGTAGATGTACACCTCGCCGGCCGGGGTGTTGGCGTACGCGATCTCGGCCTGCTGGCCGCCTGCGTTGGCCCAGGTGTTGCCGGTCTTCGGCGGCTGCGGTTCGGTGCCCGCGTCGCCGCCCTCGGAGTTGGACGGGGTGAACTCCGCGACGGCGCCGCCCTTGGCGGGGACCGACTCCAGCCGCAGCACGCCGTCCTTGCTGGAGGTGAACACGATGTTGTTGTAGCGCTCGGTCTCGTTGGGCACGGAGTCGCCGCCGGGGCCCTTGGCGGCGTGCTGCCAGGTCGGGTGGGACCAGGCGTCGCCGCTGGAGGCCTTGGCGAGGGTGGCCTTGCCGCTGCCGTCCGCATTGGCGGTCATCAGATCGCCGTCGCCGTTGACGAAGACGGCCTTCTTGCCGTCGGGGGACCACGCGAGGTCGCGGACCACCGTGCCGAAGTCGACGGTGGTGCCGTTCATCGCGACGGTCTTGGTGCCCGTGCTGATGGTCAGGTGGTTGGCCGTGGAGGTCCCGTTGATCTCCTTGCCGCCCGGCGCGGGGCTGCCGGAGTGCGATCCGCCACCCGGGGCCGCCGTGCCCGGGGCCGCCGAACCGGGTGCGCTGGGTGCGGCAGTGGAGCCGGGGTCACTGTTGTCGGGGCCGCAGGCGGAGAGCAGGACGGCTCCGACGGTCGTCATCAGGGCGATCGCGGCGGCGGTGCCGAATCTGTTGCGCACGGACATTCGAGGGTCCCCCTTGGGTGGTGCTGTCAGCTTTCCATAAGGAGATTCCCAGTCCGGGGTCAGCGCTCGATGCCTGATCTGTCACAGCCGTGGAACAGACTGGTCCGATGGCCCGGGCCGCTCAGAGGCCGAGCTCGGTGAGGCCCGGGTGGTCGTCGGGGCGGCGGCCGAGCGGCCAGTGGAAGAGCCGCTCCTCGGCGGTGATCGGCAGGTCGTTGATGCAGGCCAGGCGACGGGCCATCAGGCCGTGCTCGTCGAACTCCCAGTTCTCGTTGCCGTACGAGCGGTACCACTGGCCGCTGTCGTCGTGCCACTCGTACGCGAAGCGGACCGCGATCCGGTCGCCGCCGTACGCCCACAGCTCCTTGACGAGGCGGTAGTCGAGCTCGCGGTGCCACTTGCGCGTGAGGAACGCGGCGATCTCCTCCCGGCCGGCGAGGAACTCGGCGCGGTTTCGCCAGCGGCTGTCGGGGGTGTAAGCGAGGGCGACGCGCTGCGGGTCGCGGGTGTTCCAGGCGTCCTCGGCGGCCCGGACCTTGCGGCGGGCGGTCTCCTCGGTGAACGGCGGTACGGGAGGGCGCTGTTCGGTCATCGGGTGGCTCCTCGCGGACGGGTGCGGTCGCGGGCCAGCCTATGTGTTCGGTGCGGCAGCAGGCATCGGGGGCAGGGTGCTGCCGCACCGGGCCGGGGTCCGGGTCCCACACTCCCGGACCCCGGGGCGAGGGGAGGGGCTCAGCTGATGGTGTAGCCGGAGCCGAAGGCGGTGATGCCGAACGGGCCGTCCAGATCGTAGTTGCCGGTGGCGGCGATCCGGCGCAGGCACTCCACCCGGTCGACCGACTTGCGCCACTCGTCTGCGGTGGAGGAGTTGGCCGGGTTGTTCAGGTCGTCGATCCGGACGTCGAAGAAGGCGTCCAGCCAGGCCCGTTCACCGGCGGCCGAGGGCGTGCCGACCTTGGCGTCGGTGCGGTCGATGAGCGCGGGCAGGGCGTCGTACTCGCTGCCGTTGCCGTGCTGGATGGAGGCGTCGTAGAGCTCGGCGCGGGCCAGGGCGGTGGTCAGGCCGAGCTGGTCGGCCCGGTTCATGGCGGGGGTGAAGTAGCGCTGGTCGACCTGGTCGTCCTGTACCTGACGGAAGGCCGGGTCCTCGGCGGCCTGCTTCCAGGCGGCGATGTAGTCGTCCTCGGGCAGGCCGCTGGTGTCGCCGCTGCCGGCTGCGGCCAGGCGCTCCAGCTCGGGGATGAAGCGGGCCAGCGGGTTGTCGGGGGAGACGGCGGTGTAGGCGCGGACCACCTTGAGGGCGTCACCGTCGTTGGTGGTGAACCCGGCCCGGCCGGCGGTGACACCACGGCCGTCGTTGATGTTCTCCGCGTAGCCGTACTGGATCTCGGTGGTGCTGTTCTCGAAGACGCTGATCAACTGGTCGGCGCGGCGGCGCTGGTCGGGGGTGAGCCCGCCGGCGGCCACGCGCTGGGCGGCGGCGAGCTGCTGGGTGGCGGTGGCCTGCCGGCTCGCCGTGGTCTCGGGCGTGGCCTGCGCGGAGGTCGCGGCGCAGGCGGTGCCGGCGGCCAGGGCGGCGACCACGGTGACGGTGGCGGCGAAGCGGTGGGTTCGGGAAACGCGCACGGGGAGGGCTCCCTTCTCCGGCGGCGCGACCGCCGGAGGCAGTGGTGGGGTGCGGGGTGCGGGACGTGGGGGTTCGGGGGTGTGACGGGGCCGGCCGTCAGGGCGCGCTGGTGTGGGTCAGGGTCTCCCAGCCGATGAAGTAGTTCGCCCCGAACGGGCTGTGCGCGGCCACGTACTGCTCGGTCTGCGGCATCGGGAGGCCCTCGCGCAGGTGGTACTCGTTGTACGCGAGCTGCACGGCCGGGCCGAGGCCGGTGTTCACCGAGCCGTCGCACAGCCAGTCCGGCGCGCTCGCGCCGTTGTCGTAGGCGGTGTGGAACTCCAGCGCCTTGACCAGCCGTTCGCGTCCCTCACCCCACAGGTCGAGGCCCTGCAGCCGGGCCGTCTCGGCGGCCTGGGCGGCGGCCTCCAGGCCCCAGCCGGTGTGGCCGAAGTCCCGACAGGTCTCCTGCGACAGCCCGTCCACGAAGGTCGACTGGCCGTTCCAGTACGTGACCAGCGCCGATTCGCCCTCGATCCCGGCCTTCGGCGGCGGCACCGGCAGCTCGCCGTCCGAGGAGAGGTAGACGTACGCGGGCAGGCGCCCGCGCCACAGCTCGGCGGCGCGGTCGAACAGTGCGCGGTCGTCCAGGAAGACCGCGATGCCCATCAGGGCGTCGGTCTCGATCAGCTCCCAGTTGCCGTTCTTGCGCGGGCTGCCGGGGGTCAGCAGCGGCACGTAGACGGTGCGCAGCATGGTGGCGAAGCGGTCGACCGAGGCGGCCGACCAGCCCGCGCCCGAGTAGCGGATCAGCTCGGCGGCGCGCGCCCAGTTGTTGCCCGACCAGCCGGTCTGCAGCGGGGCGTTGCTGTTGGTGTGCTCCTGGATCACACCGGACCAGGCGTCCATGATCTGGATCGCCTTGTCGGCGTACCGCTGGTCCTTGGTGAGCACCCACTGCAGCGCGTGCGCGTACGCGGCCATCGCGTCCTCGCGCTCGTCGGAGCAGCCGTTGTTGGGGTGGGAGCTGGAGCCGCACTCGACGTCGGCGCGCGGCCGGGGCTGCCAGTCGAGCGAGGCGTACCTGCTTGCCCGCAGATCGGCGAAGGCGGAGGTCCAGGGTTCGGCTCCGGCGTCCAGCTTGCCCTTGACGAAGGCGAGTTGCTCCGCGCCGACCAGCACACCGGGGTGCTGGAAGCCGGCGGCCTGCCGCTTTGTGGCGGCGGTGGCGACGGCGGTGGCGGCTCCGGCAGGGGTGCGGGCTCCGGCCGGGGTGACGGCGACGGGCAGGAGGAGGGCGGCGAGCGCGGCCCCGGAGATGAGTGTCCTGGTGGTGCTACGACGCATGGGGAAGTCGTCCTCTCGGTGGGGAGGAGGTCGTGGGGTGGCCACGCGCTGTGAAGCTTGTTAGGAAACCTTCCTAACAAGCTGCGCAGGTGGCATTGAACCACCATTCCGTGGACACGCCAAGTCGTCCCGAGCTCCCAACTCCTCTGGAGCGGCGTATGGTTGCCGAGTTTCGCGACGGGCCGCGATCGTTCCGGGGCGAAGCGGGCCGGGCGGGCGCCGTCGATGCGCGGCGAGTCACGGCCGTCCCACCAGTCCCTCGTTTATCGCCCGTTGATCGCCTCCGCCTAGCGTCGGACGCATGGACGACAGGACGGCCGAGTGGCCGGGGGCGGCGCCCGAGGGGCGGATGACGGAGCAGGACGCCGAGCGGTTCCGGCAGTTGCTGGCCGGGCTGGAGAGCTCGCTGGCGGCGGACCGGGAGACGGCGGGGCGTGATGCCTGAGGCCGTCGAGCCGCGGCCGGTGGTGGTGCTGCCGCTCTGGCGAAGAGCCGAGCGGCGCGAGGACGCGGACCGGCCCGGGGTGCTGCGGGGGCACCCCGGGCCGGTCCCGTCCGATCAGTTGGAGGCTGTGCCGGAAGAGAATTGACGGATTGTCAGCAGTCGCAACCGCAGTCGCAGCCGTCACAGCCGCAGCTGTCGCACCCGAAGTCATTGCAGGACTCGCACCCGCAATTGCAGCAGTCGCAGCAGTCGCAGTCGCACGAGTCGCAGCAGTCGTGCCGCTCGCAGAATCCCTTGCGGCGCTCGCGGCTGAACGGGTCGTTGTGCTCGCAGCAGAGCAGCTGGCAGGTGCAGGCCATCAGCGCCCAGACCGCGCACCCGGCGAGCAGGTTGCGCGGGTGCGGCGGCTTGCCGCCGGGCGGGGTGAAGCCGGGGCCCTGCGGCACCCACGGGGGGATCGGCGCCTGGTTCGGGTCCTGGCCGGGGTACGGCCCGCCCGGGTACCCGGGCGGCACCTGACGCGGCGGCGCGTCCTGCGGGTGCTCGCCGGTGGCGCCGTGCTCGCCGTGGGCGCCGCTCCGACAGCCCGCCCCGTGCGCGGCCGGGCCGAAGACCCGGTCGACCGCGCGCTCGGTCTCGTGCCCGAGCAGGACGTGCACCAGTGCCCGGTCGCCCAGCTCGACCTCGCGCAGCGCGAGCCGGATGCCGTGGACGGCGTCACGGCAGAGCCGCTCGGCCTCGGCGCGGTCGGTGCCGGTGGCGGTCAGCGGGTTCCAGGCGCCCGAGGCGGCGTCGGCGGCCTGGTCCTCGGCGGCGTCGAGGAGGTGGGCGAGCCGGCCGAACAGCCGACCCGCCTCGGCGAGCGGGGCGGCGTTGCCGGGGCGCCCGGCGATCATGGCGGTGTGCGCGAAGGCGGCCGAGGTGGCGGTTTCGGTGGGCTCGGTGACCAGCAGTACCGAGCCGCCCGGCCGTAGCGAGCGCTCCAACTCGCCCTGCCGGGAGGCGGCGTCCAGCAGCACGGCGGTGTCGAAGCCGACCGTCGAGGCGCTGCCCGCGCTCTGCCGGTCCCAGCGCCGGGTCACCGCCCGGGCCCCGGCGGCCACCGGGCGGCGGGCGAACATGCCGTCCCGGTCCTCGACGTGGTCGCGGATCTTCACCGAGGCGAGCGCGAGCGAGACGGCCGCCGCCAGTCGGGCGCCCTCGCCCTTGGCGACGGAGGCGGTCCGCATGCCGCGCAGCGGGCAGGGACCGGCGGTGCGCCGCCAGGAGGAGTCCTCCCGGGCGGCCTGGGCCTCGACCAGGACGGAGATGATCAGCCCGTCGTAGTTGGTGGCAGTGCGGGCGAGTTGTCCGTGGTCGTCACGCAGGGCGAGGCAGAGCCCGCACAGGTGCGCCATCCAGGAGGTCTGGAGCCGTTCGGACAGCCGGTGCCTGCACGGTCTGATGATGCCGAACACGATCGTGGTCCCCCTTGCCCGATGGGCCGCTGACCGGCCACTTTGTCGGCGGACATCATATGATCATCGGCTCGCCAGGGCCGAGGGGAGGAGGCGAGCTGCCGTCAGACCTTCACCAGGCCCTCGAAACCCGGAGAAGGTGATCTCATATCCGGGATAGCATCGCGAATATGGGAATCGATACGGCCGCCGACGAGCGGCTGGCGCAACGGCTCGCCGAGCTGCGGGTCGAACGCGGTTGGACGCTGGAGGAGTTGGCGCGGCAGGCGGACGTCAGCCGGTCCACGCTGTCCCGGGTGGAGCGGGCCGAGGTCAGCCCGACCGCCGCGCTGCTCGGGCGGCTCTGCGCCGTGTACGGGCGGACGATGTCCCGGCTGCTCGCCGAGGTGGAGTCCGAACCGGCCCGGCTGGTGCGCGCCGGGGAGCAGCAGGTCTGGCGCGACGAGGCGACGGGCTTCGTCCGCCGCTCGGTCTCGCCGCCGCACGGCTCGCTGCGCGGGGAGATCATCGAGGGCCGGCTGCCGGCCGGCGCCGACATCGCCTACGACCGCCCCTGTCTGCCCGGGCTGGAGCACCATCTCTGGGTGTTCGAGGGACAGTTGGAACTGACCCTGGACGGCGAGGCGCAGCTGCTCGGCCCCGGCGACTGCCTGCGCTACGGTTCCGGCACCAGCCGCTTCCGCAGCCTCGGCCCGGGCGAGGCCCGCTACGCGCTCGTGGTGGTCGAACCGTGAGCGCCGCCGCCACCGGGCCGACGGGCGAGGGCCCGACAGTCGACGGCCCGATAGGCGAGGGCCCGGCAGCCAAGCCGCCCAGGGAGCGCTTCGACGCCGCCGGGCGCCGCGTCCTGCTGGTCTGCGTCGCGGGCGGGTTCACCACGCTGCTCGACCAGTCCGTCCTGAACACCTCCATCCCCGCCCTGCGCGAGGCCCTGCACGCCCAGCCCGCCCATCTGCAGTGGATCGTCGCCGGGTACTCGCTCGCCTTCGGCCTCGCGCTGATCCCCGGCGGCCGGCTCGGCGACGTCAAGGGCCGCAAGTGGTTCTTCGTCACCGGACTCGCCCTGTTCACCCTGGTCAGCCTGGTCTCCGCGACCGCCACCGACCCCGGGGTGCTGATCGCCGCCCGGCTGCTCCAGGGGGCGGGCGCCGGGCTGGTCAACTCCCAGATGATCGGCACCCTCCAGGACGTCTTCGACGGCCAGCTGCGCGCCCGGGCCCTCGGCATGTACGCCGTCACCGGCAGCCTCGCCTTCGCCCTCGGCCCGCCGATCGGCGGCATGGTGCTGGCCGCGGCCGGCCCCGAACTCGGCTGGCGGCTGACCTTCCTGCTGAACGTCCCGTTCGGCGTGGCCACCGTCGCCCTGGCCGCGCGCCACCTGCCCAGGCCCCGCCCGGCCGCCCGGCACGCCGACCTCGACCTGGTCGGCCTGCTGCTGGTCGGCGCGCTCACCCTCGCCCTGATGCTGCCCTTCGTCCAGCCACCCGGCTGGACCGGCTGGCTCGGCTTCACGGCCGCCGCCCTGCTGCTGCTCGGCACGCTCGCCCGGTGGCAGCGCCGCTACGCCGGACGGGGCGGGCACCCGCTGATCCACCCGGCGCTCACCCGCTCCGCGCCGTACGCGCTCGGCACGGCCACCGCGATGGCCCAGTTCGGCTCCTCGCTGGCCGCCTCGCTGGTCCTCACCATGTTCCTCCAGGACGGCCTGGGCCTGTCCCCGCTGGGCGCCGCCCTGGTGGCGCTGCCCTCCGCGCTGGCCATGGGCACCGCCTCCGCGCTCGCCTGGCGGGTGGTGCAGCGCTTCGGCCGACGCACCATCACCATCGGCATGATCGGCTCCGCCCTGGCCATGCTGGGCAGCGGACTGGTCGCCCACTGGGCCCCGGCCGCCGTACTGCCCTGGCTGCTGGCGATGCTGCAGCTCCTCAGCGGCGCCTCGGTCGGCCTGATGGGCTCCACCAACCAGGCGTTCGTGCTGCGCCACGCGCCGGCCGAGGCGGCCGGGGTGAGCGGGGCGATCCTGCAGATGACCCAGCGGATCGCCGCCGCCGTCGCGGTCTCGGCGCTGTCCGGCGTCTACCTGCGGGCGACCGCCGGGGGCGGCGGCCACCGCTCCGCCTACCTGGCCGCCAGCGTGGTCTGCGCCGCGGTGGCCGGACTCGCCGTGCTGGCCTCGGTGTTCGCCGGCCGGGCGGGCGGGCGGGAGCAGCGCGAGCACGAACCGGTCGCGATGAGCCGAGGGCGAACACCCGTCCGGTGAGGCTCCGTCGGCACGTACGGTGGAGGGCATGACGAAGGTACGGACGGTTGAACTCCCCGAGGTCGTGCTCGCCTACCGCGAGAGCGGACGGCCCGACGGCCCGCCGCTGGTGCTGCTGCACGCCCTCGGCGAGCGCGCCGCGGACTGGGACGTCGTCCTGCCCGACCTCGCCCCCGGCCACCACGTCTATGCGCTCGACCTGCGCGGCCACGGTGACAGCGGCCGCACCGCCGGGTACAGCCTGGAGGCGATGCGCGACGACGTCCTGGCCTTCCTCGACGCGCTCGGCCTGGGCCGGATCGACCTGGTCGGCCACTCGATGGGCGGCGCGGTCGCCTACCTGGTCGCCCAGGCGGTGCCCGAGCGGATCGACCGGCTGGTCCTGGAGGAGATCCCCGCGCTCCACCCGCGCCCGGCCAGCGGGCCGGCCGGAGGGACGGAGGAGCCGGCGCACTTCGACTGGGCGATGGTCCGGGCCGTCAAGGCACAGTTCGACACCCCCGATCCGGCCTGGCGGGAGGGGCTGGCCCGGATCACCGCCCGCACCCTGGCCGTCGCGGGCGCGGGGGACAGCCACGTCCCGCAGGAGCGGATCGCCGAACTCGCCCGGCTGATCCCGGACTGCCGGCTGGTCACGATCGAGGCCGGGCACCTGGTGCACAGTGCCCGGCCGGGCGAGTTCGTCGCCGCCGTCGCGCCGTTCCTCGCCACCTGAGTCAGACGCCCTGCTCGGCGGGCAGCCGTCCGCTGCGTACCGCCATGACCAGCTCGGCGTGGTCCGCCTCGGTGCGGTCCGCGTACGCGACGGCGAAGGCGGCGACCGCCTCGTCCAGCGCCTCGCTCTTGCCGCAGTACCCGGCCAGCAGGCCCGGGTCGGCGGTGTGGGCGTGCGCCCGGGCGAGCAGCGCGCCGGTGATGCGCGCGTAGTCGTCCAGCTGGGCCGGCAGCAGCGCGGCCGGGTCGACGCTGCCCTTGCGGTTGCGGAACTGCCGGACCTGGTAGGGAAGTCCGTCGACGGTCGTCCAGCCGAGCAGGGTGTCGCTGACCACCTGCATGTGCTTCTGGCCGAGCACGACCCGCTTGCCCTCGTGCTCCTGCGGCTGGTCGCGTCGCAGGTACGGCAACAGCGCGGACGGCCTGGCCTCCTTCACCTGCAGCACCAGCGGCTGGTCCCGGTGGTCGGTGAGCAGGACCACGTACGAGCGGGTACCGACGCTGCCGGTGCCCACCACCCGGAACGCCACGTCCTGAACCCGGTGGCGGGACAGCAGGGTGCGCACCTCGGGGGCCACCGTCGCAACGTACGGGCCGAGCGCCTCGGCCACCGCGCGGGCGGTCGCGTCGGTCACCTCGGTGAGCACCGGGGGCGCGGCGGTGAACCGCCAACCGCCGTCCGCCGTACGGGTGGTGCTGCGGGCGGCGAACCGGGCGCTGGTGTTGCCGAGCGCCTTCGCGCCGACCTTCTGCAGCACGTCGGCGAGGTCGTGCGCCTCGGCGAAGGACACCAACTGCTCGTCCGCCACGGCGTTCCAGGCGTCCAGCGCGGGCAGCTTGGCGAGCGTGCGCACGGTCCGGCGGTAGGAGCCCGCCGCGTGCTGGGCGGCCGCCCGGGCGGTGGTCTCGCTCGCCCCGGTCTCCCGGCCGGCCAGCACCAGGCTGGTCGCGAGCCGCTTGAGGTCCCACTCCCAGGGACCGGGCACGGTCTCGTCGAAGTCGTTGATGTCCATCACGAGTTGGCCGCGCGCGTCGCCGTACAGCCCGAAGTTCGCCGCGTGGGCGTCCCCGCACAGCTGCGCGTCCACCCCGGTCACCGGGGTGCCCGCGAGGTCGGCGGCCATCAGCCCGGCCGACCCGCGCAGGAACGCGAACGGAGTGGCGGCCATCCGGCCCACTCTGATCGGCACCAGCCCCGGGATCCGGCCCGCGTTGGACGACTCCAGCGCGGCCACGGCGGTCGGCCGGTCGGTGGCGGCCGCGAACTCCGCATGCCGCTCCCGGGGGACCCGTTGACGCAGTGCCTTCCCGTGCTCCCGTGCCCGCTGGGCCCGGCCGTCCGGCCCGGCCGCGAACCCGTTCACCGCGAACTGCCGTCGCGCCTTGGTGTCTTCGCCGTCTGTCACTGCTCCCCGCCCGTACGTTCCGTTCGACTCATGCCCGTGACCTGCACGGATCAGCCCATCGGGGGAAGTGACGTCCGGCGCGGCGCGGTGGTTCCTGATCGGCGCTTCCTGATCGGCGCTTACTGAACGGCGCTTGCTGAACGGTGCTTCCGGAGCGGGGGCACGGCGGCCCGGAGGGACCCGGGGCGTAGCGTGGGGCGGGTGGATGATCTTCGGAGGGGATTGGCCCGACGCGTTCCGGCCGCGGCGGCCGCCGCGCTGACAGTGGCCGCGGGCCTGGGCGTGCGCGCCGCACTGGACGGCGACATCGCCAAGTATGCCGGTGACGCGCTCTACACGGTGCTGGTGTACGTCCTGGTGGTGCTGGTCGCGCCGAGCGTACGCCCGGTGCGGGCGGCGGCGCTGGCGGCAGCGGTGAGCTGGGCGGTGGAGCTGTTCCAGGCCACCGGGCTGCCGGATGCCTGGGGCCGGCGCAGCGCGCTGGTCCACCTGGTGCTCGGGTCGACGTTCAATCCGCCGGACCTCGTCTGGTACCTGGTCGGCGCGGCCGGCGCCGCCCTGCTGCACCGGGTGCTGCGGGCCGGTCGCGCCACAGCACCCGGTGTCAGGAGTTGACGATCCGTCAGAGCGGCATCAGCTCAGGCCGCTTGGGCTCGACGTGGTCGCCCGAGGACTCGCCGCGCAGCCGGCGTCCGACCCACGGGAGCAGGTACTCGCGGGCCCACTGGATGTCCGCCCGCCGCTGGTCGGCCGGGGACAGGACCGGTGCGGTCGGCCACGGGTCCTCCGGGTCCTGCGCGGTGGCCAGGCCCAGCGAGCGGGCGGCCAGCAGGGCGACCCGCTGGTGGCCCTCGGCCGAGAGGTGCAGCCGGTCCTCGCTCCAGGCGCGGCGGTTCTGCACGGCGCGCAGGGACCACAGGTCGGCCACCTTGCAGCCGTAGCGGTCGGCGACCGCCCGCATGTGCCCGTTGTAGGTGGCGATCTTGCCGCGCAGGTGCTTGAGCAGCGGCACGTCCTTGGTGTCGAAGCCGGTGCAGATCAGCACCGTCCCGGCGGATTCGGCGAGTTGGACGACGGCGGCCTCGAAGCGCTCGGCCACCTCGTCCGGGTCGCTGCCGGGCCGCAGGATGTCGTTGCCGCCGGCGCAGAAGGTGACCAGGTCGGGCTGGAGACGGCGGACCTGCGGCACCTGCTCGGCCGCGATCTGGTCCAGCAGCCGCCCGCGCACCGCCAGGTTCGCGTAGCGGAACCCGCCCGGCGGTCGCCCGTCGGCGAGCATCCCGGCCAGGCGATCCGCCCAGCCGGTGAAGGCGCCGCCCGCACCGGGGTCGTTCAGGCCCTCGGTGAAGCTGTCCCCGAGGGCGACGTACGAACTGAGGTCAAGGGTCTCCTGGAGGTTCGGCATGAAAGAGATAGTTCACCGAATCAAGTGACCTACGCCACCGTAGGTGACCGTGTGGGCACGTGAGATGGGCCACGTAGCCCCAGGACCCACCCGCGCCCCCGCAGAGCGGCGCAGTCTGAAAACCACAAGATCCTTGCCCCCTTTCCGTTTTGGGGGCGAACGGACGATGCTCAAGGTGTGCGGCCGCCCCGGCCGCCGTCCTTCCTGGGGGAAGCCTGCCGTGAATCGCTCCGAGAACCCGACCGCCGACGAAGACCCGACCGCGGACCGGAACCCGACCGCCGACCAGAACTGGACCATCGACGACCGCTGCACCAACTGCGACGTCGCCCGGCAGCTCGCGCCCGACCTGATCGTCGAGCGCGACCGCAGGTCCGAACTGATCCGCCAGCCGCGCGACGAGGCCGAGCGGCAGCAGCTGCTCGCCGCCGCCCACGCCTGCCCGACCCGCTCGATCCGGCAGGGCAACGGCCGGCTCGACCCGGCCACCGACCCGTTCCCGCTCACCCTGGACGACGGGGTGCTGCTGCTCGGCCACAACTCCCGGCGCAACGCGGGCGCCAACTCCTACCTCTGCCGTCGCCCGGGCGGCTGGGTGATGATCGACACGCCCCGCTTCAGCGAGGGCCTCGCCGCCCGCTACGAGGCGCTCGGCCCGGTCACCGACATCCTGCTCACCCACCGCGACCACGCCGTGCACGGGCGTGCGTACGCCGACCGGCTGGGCGCCCGGCTCTGGATCCACGAGGGCGACCTCGAGTACGCGCCCGACGCCGACCAGGTGCTGCGCGGCATCGAGCCGGTGGAGATCTCCCCGGGCCTGGTCGCCCACCCCTTCCCCGGCCACACCCTCGGCAGCGTGCTGTACGTCGCCGACGAGCGCTACTGCTTCAGCGGCGACAGCCTGTACTGGTCCCGCACCAACCAGGACATCGAGGTGCAGGAGGCGGTGACCTGGTACTCGATCGAGGAGCAGTCCGCCTCGCTGGACCGCAGCCTGGGGGCGCTGCGCTTCGAGTGGCTGCTGCCCGGCCACGGCGACAAGCGCCGGATGCCCGCCGAGGAGGCCGACCGCCGCCTGCGCGCCCTCGCCGTGCGCGCCCGGGCGCTGCGCACCGCGCCGGTGGACTTCGCCGCGGTGCGCTGGTAGCCGCCGGACACCAGAGCCCGTGCGCCGGGGCTCGCGCCGGGTGCGCGGGGGGTTGCGCCCGGCGGGGGCGCCCGCGCGGGTGTGCGAACGGGAGCGGCGGGGCAGCCGCCTCTGGAACGAGGTGTACCACCGACTTCCCGAGATCCGAGGACGGTTGAGCCATGCCCACGCAGACCCCGGCACGCACGGCGCGGCCGCGTCGCTACCTGATGTGCCGGCCGACGTACTTCACGGTGGACTACGCGATCAACCCGTGGATGGACCCGACGCAACCCACCGACACCGCGCTGGCCGTCCGCCAGTGGGAGCGGCTCTGCCGGACGTACCGCCGCCTGGGCCACACCGTCGAGCTGATCGCCCCGGTGCCCGGGCTGCCCGACATGGTGTACGCCGCCAACGGCGCCACCGTGCTGGACGGCCGGGCCCTGGTGGCGACCTTCCGCTACCCGGAGCGGGCCGCCGAGTCCGGGGCCTACCAGGCCTGGTTCCGCTCGCGCGGCTACCGTGCGGTGCGGCGCGCCGAGCACGTCAACGAGGGCGAGGGCGACCACCTGGTGGTCGGCCGCCGGCTGCTCGCCGGGACGGGCTTCCGCACCTCGCGGGCCGCGCACGCCGAGGCGGAGGAGCTGTTCGGCGTGCCGGTGGTCAGCCTCACCCTGGTCGACCCGCGCTTCTACCACCTGGACACCGCGCTGGCCGTCCTCGCCGACGACCACGTCATGTACTACCCGGAGGCCTTCGACACCCGCAGCCGCTCGGTGCTGCGCTCGCTCTACCCGGACGCGATCCTCGCCGACCGGGCCGACGCCGAGGTGTTCGGGCTGAACGCGGTGTCGGACGGCCGCCAGGTGCTGCTGCCGGAGGCCGCCAAGAGCCTGGCGGGCCGGCTCACCGAGCACGGCTACGAGCCGATCCCGGTGGACGTCTCGGAGCTGCTCAAGGGCGGCGGCGGGCCGAAGTGCTGCACCCTGGAGCTCAGGCCCCAGTGACGTCCGGCGACATGAGCAGCACCTCCAGGGTGCGCGGCCCGTGCACCCCCTCGACCCGGTCCAGCTCGATGTCGCTGGTCGCCGAGGGCCCGGAGATCCAGGTCTGCGGGCGTGCCGGGTCGAGCCGGGGCAGCGCGAGCGGCACCGAGGCGACGACCTGCTCGGGCACCCGGACCACGCAGATGTGGTGGTCCGGGACGAGCGAGAGCAGCCGCCGGCCCTGACCGGGTCCGGCGTCCAGCACGATCGTCCCGGTCTCGGCGATCGCCAGCGCGCAGCCGGTGACCACGCTGTCCACGGCGTCCAGCCGGGCGGCGGTGAGGCCGCCGCCGTCCGGCAGCAACTCGACGTCACCGGCCGCGGACAGCCACGAGGCCGGCAGGCCGTCCGGTACGGCGACCGTTCGGCTGCCGCGCTCGGCGAGCAACTCGGCGACACGGCCTGGAAGTTCGGCGGCGGAGCAGCGGTGCACCAGCGCCCGGTAGTCGGCCAGGTTGCGGTGCAGCAGGTCGACCAGCGCCGCCGGATCGTCCGGCGCCACGTGCGTGCTCCGGTACCCGCGCGGCAGCGGCTGTTCGGCCACCTCGGCGGTGTCCCCGAGCGCGGCCCTGATCCGGCCGAGGATCAACTCCCTTGAGGTCACTCCCGGTTCCTCCTCCACCAGTCGCGGAACGGTTCGGCCGGCACCTGGGGCAGGTCCCGGGTGTCGGTCCAGGCCCGCCCCGGACCGGGCAGCCGGCGCGGGTGCAGCGCCCGGGTGCGCCCGGCCAGCCGTTCGGCGGCCGCCAGCGCCGCCGGGTGGTCCAGCACGTATCCGGCGGCCGCCATCGCCGCCCGCTCCAGCGGGTGCCCGCCCTGTTCGGCGACCCGCTCGCGCAGGTGCACCAGCACCTCGGGGATGTCGATCGCCACCGGGCACACCTCGTAGCAGGCCCCGCAGAGCGAGGAGGCGTACGGCAGCGAGGCGTCCACCGGGCTGGCGGTGCCGCGCAGTTGGGGCGTCAGGATGGCGCCGATCGGGCCCGGGTAGACCGAGCCGTAGGCGTGCCCGCCGGCCCGCTCGTACACCGGGCAGACGTTGAGGCAGGCCGAGCAGCGGATGCAGCGCAGCGCCTGGCGGCCGACCTGGTCGGCCAGCGCGGCGGTGCGCCCGTTGTCCAGCAGCACCAGGTGGAACTCGGAGGGTCCGTCGCCCTCGGTCGTCCCGGTCCAGAGCGAGGTGTACGGGTTCATCCGCTCGGCGGTGGAGGAGCGGGGGAGCAGTTGGAGGAAGACCTCCAGGTCCCGCCAGCTCGGCACGACCTTCTCGATGCCGACCACGGAGATCAGGGTGCGGGGGAGGGTGAGGCACATCCGGCCGTTGCCCTCGGACTCGACCACCACCAGGGTGCCGGTCTCGGCGACCATGAAGTTGGCGCCGGAGATCGCCACTCGGGCCCGAAGGAACTTCTCCCGCAGGTGCAGCCGGGCGGCCTCGGCGAGTTCGGCGGGGCGGTCGGTCAGCCCCTCGGGCGCGGGGCGGCCCCAGGCGGCCATCCGCTCGGCGAAGATCTCCCGGATCTCGGCCCGGTTGCGGTGGATCGCCGGGACCAGGATGTGCGAGGGCCGGTCCTCACCCAACTGCACGATCAGTTCGGCGAGATCGGTCTCGTAGGCGGCGACCCCCTCGGCGGCCAGCGCCTCGTTGAGCCCGATCTCCTGGGTGGCCATCGACTTGACCTTGACCACCTCGGTCTCGCCCTTGGCCTTGACCAGGTCGGCGACGATCCGGTTGGCCTCCTCGGCGTCCGCCGCCCAGTGCACGGTGCCGCCCGCCGCCGTGACGGACTCCTCCAACTGCACCAGGTAGCGGTCGAGATGGCGCAGCGTGTGGTCCTTGATGGCCTTCCCGGCGGCGCGCAGCTCGGCCCAGTCGTCGAGTTCGGCGACGGCCCGGGCGCGCTTGTCGCGGATGGTGTGGGTGGCGTGCCGCAGGTTGGTGCGCAGTTGCCCGTCCCGTACCGCCCGGGCGGCGGCCTGCGGGAAGGCGGGCATGCCCACGAAAGTGCTGCTCACGAAGGCCTCCAGGGGTGCTCCTCGGTGCTGGCCAGGATCTCCGCGAGGTGCAGCGGCCGCAGCGGCTCGCCCCGGCGGCGCAGGGTGCCGTCGAGGTGCAGCAGGCAGGAGTTGTCGGCGCCGCACAGCACTTGGGCGCCGGTACCGAGGGCGTTGGCGAGTTTGTCCTCGGCCATCGCCGCCGACACCGCCGCGTTCTTCACCGCGAAGGTCCCGCCGAAGCCGCAGCACTCCTCCGCGCCGGGCAGCTCCACCAGCTCCAGGCCCTTGACGGCGCGCAGCAGTCGCAGCGGCCGCTCGCCCAGGCCGAGCATCCGCAGGCCGTGGCAGGAGGGGTGGTAGGTGACGGTGTACGGGAAGTGGGCGCCGACGTCCTCGACGCCCAGCACGTCGGTGAGGAACTCGGTGAGCTCGACCACCCGAGGTGCCAGGTCGACGGCGGCATCGGTGAGTTCGCTGCCCCGGCCCTCGGCGGCGGCTCGGGCGCCGATCCGCGGGTAGTTGTCCCGGACCATCGCCACGCAGGAGCCCGAGGGCGTCACCACGTGGTCGTACCCGGCGAAGGCCCGGGCCGTGCGTCGCATCAGCGGTTCGCAGGCCCGGCGGTAGCCGGTGTTGTACTGCGGCTGCCCGCAGCAGGTCTGCCCGGCGGGGAAGTCCACCGTCACCCCGAGCCGCTCCAGCAGCCGGACGGTGGCGACCGCCGTGGCGGGGAACAGCGCGTCGTTGACGCAGGTGGCGAACAGCGCGACCCGCAACCCGGACTCCTTCGGTCGAAGCGGCACCGGTCCGCCCGTGATCGTATCGGGCGGACCGGCGCTGACGAAGGATCTCAGGCGCCGAGCCAGAGGTCCGGGCCGAACACCTCGTAGTGGATGTCCGCCGCCGGGACGCCCGCCGCGAGCAGCTGGCCGCGGACGGCGCGCAGGAAGGGCAGCGGGCCGCACAGGTAGGCGGTGGTGCCGGCCGGGATCTCGACGGTGGCGAGGTCGACCAGCCCGGTGCGCTCGGCCGGCCACTCGCCGAGCGGCCGCTCGTAGAAGACGTGGGCGGTGGCGCCCGGCAGCTTGGCGGTCAGTTGCTCCAGGTCGGCGCGGAAGGCGTGGCTGAGCTGGTCGCGGTCGCCGTGCACCGAGATGACCCGCCGGCGGGAGCCGGTCGCGGCGAGGTGGTCGAGCATCGCGGTCATCGGGGTGTTGCCGATGCCGGCGGAGGCGAGCAGCAGCGGGCCGTCGCCGTCGGCCAGGAAGATGTCGCCCATCGGGGGCGCCAGCTCGACGGTGTCGCCGGTCTTCAGGTGGTCGTGCAGGTGGCCGGAGACCTCGCCGCCGTCCTCGCGCTTGACGCTGAAGCGCAGCGCGCCGTCGGCGCCGCCGGACAGGCTGTACTGGCGGATCTGGTGGGCGCCGTCGGGCAGTTCGGTGCGGACCGAGACGTACTGGCCGGGGCGGGAGGCCGGGACGGGGTGGCCGTCGGCGGGGCGGACCAGGTAGCTGGTGACGGTCGCGGTCTCCTGGTACCGGGTGATCACGGTGTACGGGCGCCACAGGTCGGCCGGGTCGCCGCCTGCGGCGGCCTCGTCGCGCAGCCGGTCCTCGACGGCCATCAGCGCGTTGGCCATCAGCCAGTAGACCTCGTCCCAGGCGGCGGCGACCTCGGGGGTGACAGCCGCGCCGAGCACCTCGACGATCGCGGCGAACAGGTGCTCGTGGACGACCTTGTACTGCTCGTTGTCGATGCCGACCGAGACGTGCTTGTGCGCGATCCGCGCGAGCATCGCGTCCGGCCGCTGGTCGGGGTTGGCGATCAGGGCGGAGGCGAAGGCGGCTATCGAGCCCGCCAGGGCCTGGCGCTGGGTGCCGTTGGCCTGGTTGCCGCGGTTGAACAGGTCTCGCAGCAGCTCCGGGTGGGCGGCGAACAGCCGGTCGTAGAAGCGCGGGGTGATGTCACCGATCGCGGCGCCCACGACGGGCAGGGTGGCCTCGACGACCTCGGCGGACTTCGCGGACAGCATCAGAGGAGCTCCTAACTGGTATCTCAGATTCGCATTAAAGGCTGTGGGCGCCGACCGACCCGCGGGGGGTGGGGTCAGTCGGTGGGTCTCGTGGTGAGGCTGAGCAGTACCGGCCCGGTGGGCGAGGCCACCAGGTCGTCGATGCTGAGCGGGTCGAGCGCGGCGAAGAAGGCCTCCTGGGCGCCTCGCAGCGCCCCGCGCAGCCGGCACGCGGCCCGCAGCGGACACGGCGGGTCGTCCTCGCAGCCGACCACGTCCCCGACGCCCTCCAGCTCGCGCAGCAGCAGGCCGAGCGAACCGGTCCGCCCGGCAAAGGTGATCATCAACCCGCCGCCGCGTCCGCGCCGGGCCTCCACCACCCCGAGGTGCTGCAGCCTGCTGACCACCTTCGCCGCGTGGGTGTACGGCACACCGACCGACTCGGCCACCTCCCGGGTGGTCGGGTTCTCGCCCTCGCCGAGTACGGCGAGCCGCATGGCGATGCGCAGGGCGATGTCGGTGCTCTTGGTCAGCCTCACGTTCGAAACGCTATCGAATGCGACTCTCCAACTCCAATTTCCTGCACGTTTCCGATCGAGACCCTGGTCACGTGTCCCGTGCGGGGCGGGTGGAGCGGCTTACAGCCTGCGGCCCGGTGCGGCCGCCTACGCCACATCCGGTCGAATCTGAACAGTTGGCGACATTACCGATCAGCTCCTGACGTGCCATCAGCACGCCTTCTACGCTTCCTGCGGCTCCGGAACCACGTCATTCACCGCACCCCCTCGATCCGTCCCCCTGGAGAGAATCCGTGAGAGCACGTCGCGCACCCCGGCGCACCTGGACGGCGCTGGCGGCGATATCCGCGGCCACGGCCGCACTGCTGTCCCAGCCCGTGACCGCCGAGGCGGCCGCACCACCGCCGACCGTGGCCGCCCACGTGCCGGTGGCGCCCTACCCGGCCGGGGTGGCGCTCACGCCGGACGGCACCCGGGCGTACGTGACCAGCCAGAGCAGCGGCACGGTGAGCGTGCTGGACACCGCGAGCAAGGCCGTGGCCGGCAGCTTCACCGCCGGCACCGGCTCGTACGCGGTCGCCCTCTCGCCCGACGGGCGCCGGGCCTACCTGAGCCACCACCTGGACAACGCGGTCAGCGTGGTGGACACCGCGGGCAACACCGTCACCGCCACCGTCCCGGTCGGCGCCCAGCCCTGGGGCCTGGCGCTGTCGCCGGACGGCACCCGCGCCTACGTCAGCAACGCCGGGGCCGGCACCGTGAGCGTGCTGGACACTTCGTCCAACACCGTCACGGCCACCGTCCCGGTCGGCGCCGAGCCGCACGGGCTGGCCGTCTCGCCGGACGGCAAGCGGCTGTACGTCGCGGCCTCCGGCGGCAAGGCGGTGAACGTGGTCGACACCGCGAGCGGCACGGTGAGCGCCACCGTGGCCGTCGGCCACAGCGCCTTCGGCCTGGCGCTCAGCCCGGACGGCAGCCGGCTGTGGGTCGCCGACGGGGACGACAGCACCGTCGCGGTGATCGACACCGGCGCCAACACGCTGCTCGGCACCGTCGCGGTCGGCAACGGCCCGTACGCCGTCGCCCTCGCCCCGGACGGCTCCGCCGCGTACGTCTCCAACTACAGCGACAACACCCTGAGCGTGGTCGACACCGCGAGCCGGACGGTCACCGCGACCGTGCCGGTCGGCGCCAGCCCGTACACCCTGGCACTGAGCGCCGACGGGCGGCGCGGCTACCTCGCCGACTTCACCGGCAACGCCGTCGACCTGCTGAACTTCCCGCTGCCGGTGCCCGTGGTGACCGGGATCAGCCCGAGCGGCGGCTCCGGGGTGGGCGGCACCACGGTGACCGTCACCGGGACCGACCTGAACGGCGCCACCGCCGTCACCTTCGGCGCGGCCGGCGCGGCCACCTCCTTCAGCTGCACCAGGACCAGCTGCACCGCGACGGCGCCGGCCACCACGGTGACCGGCCCGGTGGACGTCCAGGTCACCACGCCCGGCGGCACCAGCGCCGCCGTCGCCGCCGACCGTTTCAGCTACACCGCGCCCAGCGCCCACCTGGGCGTCGCCCTCACCGCCACCCCGGTCACCGACCTGTTGGCCAGCCGGGTCGACTACACCGTCACCCTCACCGGCCAGGGTCCCGACCCGGTGGCCTCGGCCACCGTCTCGGCCGACCTGCCCGCCGGCCTGGCCGCGAGCTCCGGCGACTGCACCGTCGCCACCGGCAAGCTCACGTGCACCCTGAGCGCCCCGCTCGCCAAGGGCGCCAGTACCACCCGGCACTTCTCCCTCGGCGTCGGCCTGCTGAACCTGGTCAGCAGCTGGGACGTCACGGTGGCCCGCACCGCCGGCGCCCCCGCCGACCCGTCGCCCGCCACCAGCAAGGACACCCGCAGCTGCACCTCCGTTCTCGGCCTGCTGATCACCTGCCGCTGAGCGACACCCGCTCCCCGGAGGCCCCGCCCGCACCCTTAGGTTCTAGCGGTCGTCGCAACACCCCAGCGCAAGGGGTGCGATGGACTTCAAGATCCGCAAGAACCGGACGGTGGGGCAGGGACCGA
>NZ_JBICZB010000063.1:40465-48298 GCF_043201815.1 Kitasatospora sp. NPDC048296 | reverse complement strand
GCCACCGCCCAGAACTACACCCTCCATACCGAGGTCAAGATCATGGAAGACGGGCTTGCAACTCGCCCACGACGCTAAACGCAGCGGCGTTGCCGGGGCGACCAGCTGGAGATCTACAACCCCTGGGGCTACACCGTCTGGGTCAGCGAGGACGACTTCATCCACAACCACCTGGGGGGCGCCACCCAGGGGGACGAGCTCCCCATCGCCGACAGCATCCGCATGCCCAAGTGAGGCCTGAGAGTTGAGCACCCACCACCAACCCATGAGCGACGACCGGCTGGCCGAGATGGACATCGAGGTCCTGCTGCGCTTCGGGCTGCCGGCCGACGGCGTGGTCCGCTCCGTGCTGTTCGGCGACGGCGCGGTCGCCGCCGCGATCACCGCCGACCGGCTCGGCGTGCTGCCGCGCGCCGTGGTCTTCCTCGGCGAGGTGGTCCGCTCCGGCGGCACCGGGTTCGCGGCCGAACTGCCCGAACCTCTGCCGGGCCCGGCGGCCGCGCCGGCCCGGGGCTGGCTGGCGGCGGCCGCCACGGTCGTGCGGGACCCGGCGGGGGACCAGCTGGTCGCCCGCTGGCTCGACGCCGTCGCCGCCGTACTGGCACTGCGCGTAACCAACCGGGAGTCGAACTCTTGAAGAAGAAGTGGCAGCGGATCCTCCTCGTCGCGGTCGTCCTGCTGGCCGTCGCGGGTGCGGCGGGCGCGGTGGCGATCCACCGGATGACCACCGGCAAGCTCGACCACGGCACGGTGTTCACCGCGACCTCGGGTGAACTCCTCGTCAAGCCGGGCCAGTTGTTCTCGGTCGAGGTGAGCGCCCACCGGAATTGGGGCGACATCTGGAGTGTGGCCGGCCCGGCCCCCGACTCCGCGGTGGTGCAGACCGTCGGCGACGAGTACGTCCAGAGCTTTGGGCTGGACAGTCTGGGCGGTGCGAACGGCTCGGACTCCGGCGGCCACTACTACTTCGTCTTCCGGGCCGCCCCGAACCCCGGCCGGACCACCGTCACCCTCCACGTGGACTACCGCGACCACGCGGGCATGACGTTCTCCGGCGGCCCGGAGCGGACCAGGCGCGAGTTCACCGTCAACGTCGGCTGAGCCGTCACCCGTTGGGGGTGGGTCCAGGCCCACCCCCAATCGGGGGCTCAGCCGTATTCTGCGGCCCGTTCGCCCTTCCTAGTGTTGATCACGAGCCGCCCGGAGCCCGGGCGGCCGTGGGAGACGCCGGGAGGACCAGGTGCGGGGCAAGGAGCGGGGAGCGGTGCACGGGGGGCGGGAGCCCCGGCCGGCGACGGACGGCAGCGCCCCGGCGCTGCGGCTGGCCGGCCTGCGCAAGCGGTTCGGCGCGCACACCGCCGTGGACGGCGTCGACCTGGTCGTGCCGAGCGGTTCGTTCTACGGGCTGGTCGGCCCCAACGGCGCCGGCAAGACCACCGCCCTGTCGGTGGCCGTCGGCCTGCTGCGGCCGGACGCCGGGAGCTCGGAGATCTTCGGGGTCGACGTGTGGAGCGACCCGGTGCGCGCCAAGGCCCTGGTCGGGGTGCTGCCGGACGGCATGATGCTGCCCGAGCGGCTGACCGGCCGTGAAGTTCTGCACTACCTGGGCCGGTTGCGCGGCCTGCCGGCCGCCACCGTGGACGCCCGGGCCGAGGAGCTGCTGGCCGTCCTGGAACTGGACGGGGCCGAGCACACCCCGGTGATCGACTACTCCACCGGGATGCGCAAGAAGATCGGCCTGGCCACCGCCCTGCTGCACGCCCCCCGACTGCTGGTGCTGGACGAGCCCTTCGAGGCCGTCGACCCGGTGTCCGCCGCGACCATCCGGGTCATCCTCCAGCGCTTCACCGCCTCCGGCGGCTCGGTGGTGCTCTCCAGTCACGTGATGGCCCTGGTCGAGCAGCTCTGCGACCACGTCGGCGTGATCGCCGGCGGCCGGGTGCTGGCGGCCGGCCCGGTCGACGGGGTCCGCGCCGGGCGGGGCCTGGAGGACGTCTTCGTCGAGCTGGTCGGCGCCCGTACCGGTGGGAAGGAGGGACTGTCGTGGTTGGCGTCCTGATCGGGATGAAGCTGGCCGTCCTGCGACGGTCGATGTCCGGCCCCCGGGCCGCGAGCCTGATCACCGGGGGCGTGTGCGGCGCGCTGGCGGCGGTCGGCACGGCGCTGCTGGGCCTGGTGGACTTCCCCGCCCCCGAGGCCGGGGTCGGCACGATCGCCCTGGTGCTGCTGGTGTGGACCGTGGGCTGGGCGGTCGGCCCGACTCTCACCGGCGGCGACCCGACCCTGCGGCTCTCCTACTTCACCCTGGTGCCGCAGCGCCCGAGCAGGCTCGCCCTCGGCCTGCTGGGCGCCTCGTTCGTCGGCATCACCCCGGTGGTCGGCCTGATCGCCTTCACGGTGCTGATCGTCTTCGGCGCCGGGCTGGGACTGCTGCCCGCCCTGGTCGCCGTCCCCGCCGCGCTGCTCCAACTGCTGTTCGTGGTGGTGCTCGCCAAGCTGAGCCTGCAGGGCCTCGGCAGCGTCGCCCGCTCGCGACTCGGCTGGGAGCTGTCCGCGCTGCTGGTCGGCCTGGTCTGCGGCTTCCTCAACACCGGCTGGTTCGGCATCGGCTTCTTCGTCAGGCTGCTCGGCGGCCACTGGGCCGCCACCGTCGGCACGGTCGTGCGCGCGCTGCCCTCCGGCTGGGCGGCCGTCGCCGTGGACGCCGCCCGGCGCTCCGACTGGGCCCTGGCCGGCGCCTGCCTCGGCGGACTGCTCGCCCTCTGCACGCTGCTCTTCGCCGCCTGGACCGCCCTGCTCTCCCGGCAGCTGGTGCGCGGCACGGTCGGCGGCGGCCGGGCCACCGCCCGCCGGGGCGCCCGGCTGCGGGCCCTCCCGGACAGCCCCGGGGGCGCCGTCCTCGGCAAGGAGCTGCGCCTGTGGGCGCGCGACCCGCGCCGCGCCCGCTTCCTGCGGATCGCACTGTGGACCGCCCTGTTCACCGGCCTGCTCCCGCTGCTCGGCGGATTCCCCACCGTGCTGCCGTGGACGGGTGTCGTCCTCGCGCTGTACGCCGGCGCGCTCGGCTGCAGCCTGTACGGCCTGGACGCCGGCGCGCTCTGGCTGACCCTGGTCGTCCCCGGCGCCGAGCGGATCGACGTCCGGGCCCGGCAGCTGGCCTGGCTGCTGGTGGTCGGCCCGGCCGCCCTGCTGCTCACCGTGGCCGCGACCCTCGCCGTCCCGAACGGCTGGGCCTGGCCCTGGCTGCTCGCCACCCTGCCCGCCGTCCTCGGCGCCGGAGCGGGCCTGGCACCGCTGATGTCCCTGCTCGGCCCGGCGCCGTTCCCCGACCGGCCCGGCGGCAACCCGCTGGACGGCTTCAGCGACGAGAGCGGCGACCAGGTCCGGATGCAGAGCCTGGCCGTGCTGCTGCTCCAGCTGTTCGCCGCGCTGCCGGCGGCCGGCGTCGTGCTGGCCGGCACCCTGCTGCACAGCGCACCGCTGCGCTGGGCGGGGGTGGCGGTCGGGCTGGGCACCGGACTGCTGTACGCCTGGTGGATGGGCCGGGAAGCCCGGCGTCGGCTGGAGACCCGCGGGCCGGAGCTGCTCGACGTGATGCGCAAGGGCGTGCGGCGGGTGACGGAGACGGCCCGGCCGCAGGAGGAGCAGGACCTGCTGGACGGCCTCTCCCACCGCCGCACGGCGACCGCCGGACTGCTGGTGACGGCCGGTGTGCTGAGCACCGCCCCGCAGGGCGGGGTGGCGATGGGGATGACCCTGTTCGCGCCGACGAACCGGAGCTGGTTCCTGGCCCTGTATCTGCCCCCGGACTGGCAGCTGCCGGTGGAGGCGGGCTTCATCCTGCTGGGCACGGCCTGTTTCTACGGGGTGTACCGGCTGATCCGCGCCAAGCACGCGGCCGCCCAGACCGTGACCTGTTCCGCCGCCGTCCAGGACGCGGCCCGGCTGCCATCATGATCACCCGAACCCGAGATGCCGGAGGACCCGTGACGACCCCGCAGATCCGAGCCGCCCAGGCGCTGCGCACGGCCGCGCGGGCGCTCGGGCGCCTCGCCGTCCTGACCCTGCTGATACCCGTCGGGGCCGTGCTCTGCGTGCTGTACCTGGCGTCCTTCCTGCTCTGGGGCTGCCTCGGGATGTTCCCGCTCTTCCCGCCCGCCACCAAGGTGGTGCGCGCCGCCGCCGGCGCCGCCCGCTGGGCGTCCGGCCACTGGTCGCAGGTGCCCGTACCGGTGCCGTACCAGTCGCAGCCCGCGCTGGAACGCACCCTGCACGGCTGGTTCTGGACCGGCCACGACTACCACAAGAGCCGCTGGTTCGCGGGCATGTCACGCACCCTGCGCTGGCTCTGGAACGACCCGGCGACCTGGCGCGACGCCCTCTGGGCGATCTCCGACCCGCTGGTCGGCGGGGCCGTCGCCGCCACGCCCGTCCTGCTGGTCACCGCCGGCCTGTACGGGCTCGGCCAGTCCCTCGTGCCGTACGACCTGCCGCTCGGCGGCCTGCTCGCCCTCCTCCTCGGCCCGGTCCTGATCGCCGGCGGCCTCGCCCTCGCCCGGCCCGCACTGCGCCTGCACGGCCTCTGGACCCGCTCCGTGCTCGGCCCCACCGAACGCAGCCGGCTGGCCCAGCGGGTCGAGCAGCTCACCGAGATCCGGCTCGACGCCACCGAGGCCCAGGCCGCCGAACTGCGCCGAATAGAGCGGGACCTGCACGACGGTGCCCAGGCCCGACTGGTCGCGGTGAGCCTGCGGCTGGGTGCGGTGGCGGCGCTGATCGACCGCGACCCGGAGAGCGCCAAGCGGGTGGTGACGGACGCCCAGGAGAACGTCACCCAGGCCCTGCAGGAACTGCGCGACCTGGTCCGCGGCATCCACCCGCCGGTGCTCGCCGAACGCGGACTGGCCGAGGGCGTACGGGCGTTGGCGCTGGACGTGCCGCTGAAGGTCGAGGTCCGGACCGAACTGCCGGGCCGGGCCGAGGCCCCGGTGGAGTCGGCGGTCTACTTCGCCGTCAGCGAGGCGCTCACCAACGCCGTCAAGCACGGCGATGCCCGCCACGCCGCGGTGGAACTCACGCACGCCGCAGGGCTGTTGCGGGCCGAGGTGACCGACGACGGCCAGGGCGGGGCCGACCCCGGCAAGGGCAGTGGCCTGCGGGGCATCCAGCGCAGGCTGGCGGTCTTCGACGGTACGCTCACGGTGACCAGCCCCCCGGGGGGCCCGACCAGGCTGATCATGGAGCTACCGTGCGCGTTGTCCTCGCCGAGGACCTCGTCCTCCTGAGGGACGGACTGGAACTGCTGCTGCGCGCCCACGGGCACGACATCGTCGCGGCGGTGGAGAGCGGCCCCGAACTGGCCGCCGCCCTCGCCGAACACCGCCCGGACATCGCCGTGGTCGACGTCCGACTGCCCCCGACCCACACCGACGAGGGCCTCCAGGTCGCGCTGGCGGCCCGCCGCGAACAGCCCGGCCTGCCGGTCCTGGTCCTCTCCCAGCACGTCGAGCAGCTCTACGCCCGCGAACTGGTCGCCGACGGCGCCGGCGGCGTCGGCTACCTCCTCAAGGATCGCGTCTCCAAGGCCGACCAGTTCGTCGACGCCGTCCACACCGTCGCCGCCGGCGGCACGGTCATGGACCCCCAGGTCATCACCCGCCTCCTCGCCCGCAACGCCTACGACGAGCCGCTCGCCATGCTCACCGCGCGGGAGCGGGACGTCCTGGCGATGATGGCCGAGGGCCGCTCCAACGCGGCGATCGCCCAGCGCCTGCACTTCAGCGAGGGCGCGGTCAGCAAGCACACCTCCAACATCTTCGCGAAGCTGGGGCTCGGGGCGTCGGACGACGACAACCGGCGGGTGCTGGCGGTGCTGGCGTACCTGAACGGGACGCGTGGGGCCTGAGGGCGGGGGAGGGCCGACGGCGAACAGATGACAGGTTTCGAAATCTGTCATCTGTTCGCCGTCATCTGTTATCCGTCACCCGCCATCCGTGATCTGTTGCCGGGCCAGGGTGGGCGGGCGTCCGTCGGTACGATCCATGCATGGGTGGTGCTGAGGAAGAGGCCTGGGATACCGACGCGGCCGAGCGGGCGGTGGCCGTGCTGAAGGCGGTGGCCGATCCGTCGCGGTACCGGCTGCTGTGGGCGTTGAGCCGTCGCGAGCTGCCGGTCAGCGAGCTCGCCGAACTGCTGGGCGCCCATGTCGCGGCCACCTCGCAGCACCTGGCGAAGCTGCGGGCGGCAGGCCTGGTGGTGGCCCGCCGGGAGGGCACCCGGATCTTCTACCGCGCCACCGAGGTGCGCGGCCTGCTCACCGAGGCCGCCGTGATCGCCAACGACCTGCCGGCCCGCGGCGGCGACGGCGGCGACGGCGGTGCGACCCCGGCCGCCGCGCCGGCCGAGCAGCCCTTCGCCCGGGCCGTCCGGGCGGTCCGCCGCCGCCCCGCGACCTGAGGCCTGTCCGACGAAGCACTACGAGGACTGCTCCTCGCCGTCCCCGTCGCGGATGGCCTGGGCGCGGCGGAACAGTGCGTCGGTCTCCTCGGCGAGCACCCCGCCCAGCAGCAGCTGCGGGCGGTAGAAGGACTTGGCGGCGTCGGCCACGGCGGTGGCGGACAGGTCGATCTGGTCCAGGCCGGTGGGACGCAGTCCTTCGATCGACGTCCCCCACACGACCCGCCCGATCCCGGCCCTTGCACAGGCGCTCATGAGTGAGTTTGTCGGCTTCTGCTGAAGTGTTGTCAAGATGCTTTCGGTTAGACCTTTTCGGGCCGTTGATGCTGTTGCGTATGCCACCATGTGCGTGGTCGAAGGAATCACTGGGGGAAGGGGGTCGGACTGGCTGTGTTGCGGCAGATCGCTCGGCCGTTCGTCGCCGACCCCACGTCGGGTGTGTGCATACGGGACCGACTCAAGGGCCTCACCGCCGAGGACGACGCGATGTTGCGTCTGCTGGGCGGGCACCTCGGGTCTCTCGCCTCGCGGGATCTGGCCCGGCGTGTCGCCGACGGCCTGGAGCACTCCACCGGGACGTGGGCGGCCCGTAAGCGGGGCCTCACGCCGCTGTCGTCGTCGCGCTGGGCCGGGTCCGTCACGAAGGCCACGCACGATCAGTGGGGTTTGTCTCGCCGCGCGCAGTGGCAGCACCTCCAGGGGTTGGAGGCGGGGATCGCCATGATTCGTTACCGCCTCGCGCTGCCGCTCGGTGAGAAAGGCGCCAAAGGGCAGCCCGGCGGCTACCGGTCGCGGCGGGAGTGGCACGCCAAGTCGCGGCGCCTGGCGCATTTGGAGCGTGAGCACGAGCGGGTGAGGGCCGAGCGCGAGGCGGGCCGGGTGTCGGTGGTGCGCGGCGGACGAAAGCTCCTCAACAACCGGCACAACCTCCAGGCAACTGGCCAGAACGTCGAGCAGTGGCGCGCCCGGTGGCAGGCCGCCCGCTGGTTCCTCACGGCCGACGGGGAGTCGGGCAAGCGCTACGGGAACGAGACTATCCGGGTCACCCCCGACGGTCGGATCGGCATCAGGCTGCCGGCACCGCTCGCACATCTCGCCAACGCCCCGCACGGCCGGTACGTCCTGGCCTCCACGGTGTCGTTCCCGCACCGGGGCGAGGAATGGCGCGACCGCGTCGAGGCGAACCGGGCGGTGGCCTACCGCATCCACCTCGACGTCGAGCGCGGGCGCTGGTACCTGGGCGCGAGCTGGCAGCGCAAAGATCTGCCCGTCGTGCCGCTGGAAACCCTGCGGTGGGGGGGGGGGGGGGGGGGGGGGGGGGGAGCCGCCCCCCCCCCCCCCCCGGCCCCCCCCCCCCCCCCCCCCCCCCCCCCCCCG
>NZ_JBICZB010000063.1:0-40458 GCF_043201815.1 Kitasatospora sp. NPDC048296 | reverse complement strand
GGCAGCGCAATGATGTGCCGGTCGGGCCGCTGGAAACCCGGCGGTGCGGCGTGGTGGTCGGCGTGGACATGAACGCCGACCACCTCGCCGCCTGGCGCCTCGACACCCACGGCAACCCCACTGGTCAGCCCCGCCGCTTCGACTACGACCTGTCCGGGACCGCCGATCACCGCGACGCACAGGTCCGGCACGCGATCACCCGCCTGCTCCACTGGGCGAACGACACCGGCGTCAAGGCGATCGCGATCGAGGACCTGGACTTCACCGACTCCAGGACCCGCGAGAAGCACGGCCGCAAACGCCGCTTCCGCCAGCTCGTCAACGGCATGCCCACCGCCAAGCTACGCGCCCGGCTCCTCGCGATGACCGCCGAAGCCGGGATCTCGGTCATCGCGGTCGATCCCGCTTACACCAGCATGTGGGGCGCGCAGCACTGGCAAGCCCCGCTCTCCACACCCCGACGCCCCGCGAGCCGCCACCAGGCGGCGAGCGTGGTGATCGGCAGGCGCGCCCTCGGACACCGGATCAGGCGACGGACGGCACCGCCCCGTGCACACCAGAGCGATGTGCACGGGCATCGGACCGCCCAGGCCCGACCCGGTGACCGGGGGCGTGAGGGAAACCGCCCCCGCGTACCCGGACCACGGACACGATCCGGCGGTGCTGAACGCGGCAGGAACGCGGTGGACCAGAACGCCCAACACCGTTCGGGGCGTTCGGCTGAGCAAGGGTTCTGGCGACAGGACTCACTCCCGCTCAGTCTTTAGGAACGGTAGCGCTCGTTCCTGCGGCCCTCCTCGATCGCCTGCGCCATGAACCGCTCGTTGCCCGGCGTCCCGGAGCCCGCCGCCGACCCCGCCGCCGACCCCGCCGCGGACCCCGGCGCCGCGTACGGCACCAACCCCGCCGCACCGACCGAGCCGAGGAACCCACGCCTGTTCAACATCCCGTGCCCTCTGTCCAGTTGCCGTGCCGTTACGGCAGCATTGTCCCCGGGCAGGCCTCCTCCAGCCGGTACTCCCGCCGGGCCGCGTCGTAACCGAACAGGCCCGCGTAGCGGCCCCAGTCCGTCGCCGTCTCCAGCTGCCGGTCGACCTGCTCGCTGGTGTAGTGGTGGGCGAGCAGATCACGGAAGAAACCGGCCCGGACCGTGGCGCCCGCTTCACCGCGGAGGCTGTTGGTGATCAGCCTGACCAGCGGTACCTCCACCGCCGCCGCGGCGAAGAGGGCGCGGGAGTCCTGGACGTCGGCGTGGGCGAAGGCGGTGCCGTCCTCGGTGAGGAGCAGGTCGTCGCCGTGGATCTCGGCGAAGCCGAGCAGGTCGAGGGCGTCGACCTGGGGGAGCATGTCGTCGATGTCGAGGCCGAGTTCGTCGGCGAGGTCGGCGAGGTCGCAGCGGCCGTCGCGGTGGGCGATCATCTCGGCGAGGCCGGAGAGGCCGTCGACGCTGGCGGTGGGCAGCGGGGTGGTGGCGAGGGTCCGGCGGTCGGGGCGATCCGCGTCGGGGCGGCCCGGGTCGGGGCGGCCGGGCGGGCGGGTCTCCTTGGGGCGGCCGGTCATGATCCGGTAGACCCGGTCGACCAGTTCGTCGAAGGCGGCGCAGTCGCGGTCGCGCGGGCGGTCGAGGTCGACCTCGACGGTTTCGCGGATGGTGCCGTACGGGCGGGAGCCGAGGACGACGACGCGGTCCGCCATCAGGACCGCCTCCTCGATGTTGTGGGTGACCAGGACGACGGCGCGGGTGGGGAACTGGCCGGAGTCCCACAGCTCCATCAGTTCGCCACGCAGGTTCTCGGCGGTGAGCACGTCGAGCGCGGAGAACGGCTCGTCCATCATCAGCACGTCCGGCTCGACCACCAACGCCCGGGCGAAGCCGACCCGTTGGCGCATGCCGCCGGAGAGCTCCTTGGGGTAGGCGGACTCGAAGCCGGCCAGGCCGATCAGGTCGATGGCCTGGTCGGCGGCCCGGGCGCGTTCGCGGGGCGGCACCCCGCGGGCCTCCAGACCGAGTTCGACGTTCTGTCGGACGGTCAGCCAGGGCAGCAGGGCGAAGGTCTGGAAGACCAGCGCGGTGCCGGGGTTGGCGCCGGTGAGCGGGGTGCCGCGGTAGCGGACGGTGCCGGAGCTGGGCGGCAGGAGGCCGGCCAGGCAGCGCAGCAGGGTGGACTTGCCGGAGCCGGAGCGGCCGAGCAGGGCGACGATCTCGCCGGACCGGACGGTGAGGTCGATCCCGGAGAGTACCGGCAGTTCGCCGTCGGCCCCGGCGTAGGCCTTGGTGAGGCCGACGGTCTCCAGCAGGATCCCGTCGTCGACCGGCGTCGCCGGCGGGCCCGGGGAGTGCGGCGGAACCGGGACCACGGGGGCGACGGCGGCGCGACGGAGGAACGGCAAGCGCATCGGACGGAACCTCACTGGAGCGAGTAGCGGCGCTCGGCCAGCCGGTACAGCCGGCGCCAGAGCAGGCGGTTGAGGGCGACGACGTACAGGCTCATCACCGCCACCCCGGCGAGCAGGTGCGGGTGGTCGCCGCGTTCGGTGGCCCGGGCGATGTACGCGCCGAGGCCGGTGGCGGTCAGGGTGGTGCCGCCGAAGGTGACCACCTCGGAGACGATGGCGGCGTTCCACGCCCCGCCGGAGGCGGTGATGCCGCCGGTGACGTACGCCGGGAAGATCCCGGGGATGATCAGCCGCCGCCAGCGCTGCCAGCCGCGCACGCCGAGGTCGTCCATGGCCTCGCGCAGGTCGCTGGGGATGGCCATGGCGCCGGCGATGGCGTTGAACAGGATGTACCACTGGGCGCCGAGGGCCATCAGCAGGATGCCGCCGAGGTCGATCGACAGGCCGGTGCGCAGCAGCAGCCAGACCACCAGCGGGAAGAGGAAGTTGGCCGGGAAGCTGGCGAGGATCTGGACCAGCGGCTGGGCGATCCGGGTCAGCCGGGGCGAGAAGCCGATCCTCACCCCGACCGGCACCCAGACCACGGTGGCCACCGCGACCAGCACGACCACCCGGGCCAGGGTGGCCAGGCCGAGCAGCAGCGGCTCGCCGAAGACACCGAGGCCGGTGCGGTGGGCGAGGTAGCGGCCGAGGTCGACCAGGCCCCAGAGCACGATGCCGCCGGCGACCAGGGCGAAGGTGACGTCCCCGGCCCGCTGCCAGGCCGGGTGGACGGCGAGCGGGCGGTCGTCGGTGCCGAACACCCGCCCGGCCCGGTTCAGCGCCCGTCCGAGGGGGCGCAGCGCCCGGCCGAGCAGGGCGGGCAGGTGGGAGCGGCGCAGCAGGTCGAGGACCGTGGAGCGCTGCACCTCGGTGGCCTCGGACTGCTCGTTGCGGAAGCGCTCGGCCCAGGCGGTGAGCGGCCGCCAGAACAGGAAGTTGACGCCGACGACGAGGACGACCATGGTGGCGATCGCCCAGCCGACGCTGCCGAGGTCCCCGGCGGCGATGGCGGCGCCGGCGTAGGAGCCGACCCCGGGCAGCGCGTACCGCTGGTTGTCGACGGTGATCGCCTCGGAGGCGACCAGGAAGAACCAGCCGCCGCCGAAGCTGAGCATGCCGTTCCAGACCAGGACGATCATCCCCGAGGGCAGTTCCACCTTCCAGAACCGCGTCCACCGGCTGCACCGGAACGACCGCGACAGTTCGTCGAGTTCGCGGGGCAGCGAGACCAGTGAGTGGTAGAAGCCGAAGGTCATGTTCCACGCCTGGGACGTGAAGATGGCGAACACGGCGGCGCACTCCAGGCCCAGCATCGAGCCGGGGAACAGGGCGAGGAAGCCGGTCACCGCGACGGTGAGGAAGGCCAGCACCGGCACCGACTGGAGGATGTCCAGCGCCGGGATCAGCACCCGTTCCAGTCGGCGGCTGCGGGCGGCGGCGTAGGCGTAGCCGAAGGTGAAGACGACCGAGAGGGCGAGCGCGGCGAACATCCGCAGCAGTGAGCGCGCGGCGTAGTACGGCAGGTGGGACGGGTCGGTGGAGACGGTGGCGTCCCGGGCGGTGGCGAATCGCACCGTGGTCCCCTGCCCCACCCGCAGTGCCAGGTAGAGCAGGACCAGCACGGCGGCCGCCACGACCGCGTCCACCCAGACGGTCCGGGCCCGGCGGCGCAACGCCCGGGGCGGCAGCGGGCCCCGGGACAGGCCCGGGGCGGACTTCAGCAAGGACATGACGGACCTCCGGCGCACAAACCCGGGCAGTCTGCTCCCTGCCGACGTCCGTGTGCAAATGGACCGGTGCCGGACCGGCCGGTCAGGCCGCCGCCTCGACGAACTCCAGCAGGTTGCCGACCGGGTCGGTGGTGTAGAAGCGGCGCCGGGGCGGCAGGCTCTCGTCCCAGACCACCTGGGCGCCGAGTTCGGCCAGCCGTCCGGCGAACTCGTCGATCTCGCAGACCGCCATCCCGGGGTGGGCCTTGGTGCTGGGACGGAAGCGCTCCTCGATGCCGAGGTAGAGCCGCACCCGGCCGCCGTCGGCGGCGAACCAGCACCCGCCGCGCCCGGTGAGCGGCTGGGGCTTGGGGATCTCGGCCATCTGCAGGACGTCGCCGTAGAAGGCGCGCAGCAGGGCCTCGCTGCCGGGTGGGGCGGAGAGCTGGACGTGGTCGAGGGCCGTGATCACTGGCGCCTCCTGTCGGACGGTGCGGTCAGGGTGGACGTGGCGTGCTGCCGGGCGGCGGCGACCAGCAGCCGGGCGGTCGGGGTGGGCAGGTCCAGGTGGCGGGCGATCCACTGGGGGTCGTGCCCGTGGGTGGCGAACACCCAGGCGGTGTACAGCCGGTTCAGGCCGGGGGCGCCGGGGCCGAGCAGCAGCGGGCGGACCTGCTCCATCGGGAAGCCCTCCAGCGAGCGGGCGCTGAACCACTGGGTGTCGTCCTCGCCGGCGGCGGCCCGGTCCGCGAGCGGGCGGCCCGCCTGCCGCCGGCTCTGGGCCAGCAGTAGGGCGAGCAGCAGCCCGGCCGTCGCGGCGCCGATGAGCACGCCGGACAGGAAGGGCCGCAGCGGGGCCGGGGCGAGGGCGAGGGCGACGGTCTGGAGGCCGAGCAGGAGGAGGACGCCGCACAGGGCGGTCCCTCTGCCGGTCCGTGCGAACAGGGCGGTTCCGGTCATTGCGGTGTCCTCCTCCGGTGGTGCGGTGGGTACGGCTGCCGGTTCGGGCGGCTTCGAACGACCTCAAGCGGTTTCAGGCGGCGCGGACCAGCCGGGGGTCGTACTTGTAGCCGATCTGCCGGACGGTGGCGATCGCCTCCCGGTGGCCGGGGCCGAGCTTGCGGCGGATCCGGGCTATGTGGGTGGCGATGGTGCGGGTGTCGCCGGTGTCCGGCCGGCCCCAGACCGTCTCCATCAGCTGGCGGCGGGAGTGCACCCGCAGCGGGTTGCCGACCAGGTGCGCGAGCAGTTCGAACTCCAGGTACGGCAGGTCGAGCTGCTGGCCGTCGACGGTGACGGTGCGCTGATCGGGGTCGACCACCAGTCCGGGGTCCGGGCTGATGACGGGACGCGTGGCGGCCGGGACGGCCGGTGCGGTTGGTGCGGGGCGCAGGTGCCGCACTGTGGCCGGGACGGCGGGGGCGGCGGCGTGGTCCGAGAAGATGGCTTCGAGCCTGGGGTAGCGCACGGCCATGGCGGATGCTCCTTCGTCGGGTCGAAACGAGTCGGGGGAGTGGTGGGTCAGAGGCCCGGGTGCCAGGAGGCTTCCAGCCGGACCGTCCCGTCCGGGGCGGTGACGGTCCGCCAGCGGGACCGCATCGGCAACGGGCGGCCGCTCGGCACGGTCGCGGCCGGCCCGGCGACGGCCTGCAGGACGGGGTTGTCCAGCGGGCTCGCTGCCAGGCGTCGGCCCACCGCGGCGAGGGCGGCGCGCAGTCGGCCGGGGTCGGTGGACGGAAGGGCGGGCTGGAACGCGGCAACGATGGACATGGCAGGTCACCTCCGTGACGGGACAATGAAAAAATGAGCAAGTGCGCTGATGTGCGCAGAAATTGATGAAGCTTCAGGCGGCGGTCGCGACGGCGGCCCGGTGATGGGCGGCGGCGTGGGCGAGGCGGTGCGCGGCGGCCGGCGGGAGGTCCGCGAAGGCGGCGAGCCAGTCCGGGCGGTGCCCCTGGCGGGCCAGCAGGTAGGCCAGGTGGACGCGCGGCTCGTACGCGGAGGCCGGGCTGTTGGGCGTGCCCGAACGGGGGCAGGCGCCGGGGTCGTCGAGGCGGTAGGCGCGCTCGACGCCGTCGTGCAGGGCGAGTCGGATGCTCGGGCAGTGGTGGAACAGGGGGTTGGTGCGCATGGCCGTGCTCCCTTCCTTCCCCCGGGCGCGGGGTGGTTGAGGGTTCCGGGGCGGGCCGGGGGCGGCGGCGGTCGTTCGGGGCGCCGCCCCCGGCGTCCGGGTCAGTGGCTCAGGGCGGTCTGGACGATCTTGATGATGACCATGACCATCGCGATCAGCAGGTAGGTGCGCAGGGCGCCCATGCCGATCTTGCGGGCGGTGGACATGACCGGCCGCTCCAGCGTCTCCAGCGGGGGCATCCGCCAGTTCTCCCGGTCCGTGCGGTCGATCGGGTCCTCCTTGGTGCCCCGGCGGCCGAAGGTGAAGAAGTACCCGGCGACGAGTACACCCGCCACACCGCAGCCGGCCATGATCCACAGGAGCGCGTCCGAGCTGATGTCCGGCCAGACCACGGAGGCGGTCAGGATCAGGGACAGCATGACCAGGATGCCGACCACGGCGGAGGTGAAGGCGTTGGTCTTGGGACCGTTGCGCCAGGGGCCGAGCACGGCCTTGTCGTTGCAGAGAAGCAGCAGGAAGACCGTGGCGGAGGGCAGCAGCACGCCGGCCAGCACCTGCACGAACTGGGTCATCAGGCCCTGGGCGTAGTCGGTGGACAGCAGGGTGATCGCGGCGGCCACCACGACCACGCCGGCGTAGATGCCGTAGAAGCCCTTGGCGCCCTTGACCCCGCGGTGCAGCGAGTGCTTGATGCCGAAGACATCGCCGATGGCGTAGGCGGTGGACAGGGACACCGCGAAGGCGCCGATGATCGAGGCGTCCAGCAGCGCGATGGCGAACAGCACGCCCACCAGGTGTCCGGCCTTGTCCTCCAGGCCCTTGGCCACGGCGGCCGCGTCGGTGAACTGGCCGACGCCGTCGGTGCCGTCGAAGGCGGCGGCGCAGAAGCCCATCATGGCGGCGGCGCCGATGATCACGATCGCGATGCCGATCCACAGGTCGGCCTTCTCGTACTTCATGAAACGCGGGGTGATGCGCTTGTCGATGACGTACGACTGCTGGAAGAACAGCTGCCACGGGGCGACGGTGGTGCCGACGATGGAGACGATCAGCAGCATGACGGTCGCGAGCTCGCCCGAACCGCCCGGCATCTGCGGCACCACGAAGTCGTGGGCCATCTGCGAGGTCTTCGGGTGGACCATGAAGTAGATCGGCACCAGCAGCAGCGAGCCGATGCACAGCGTGATGGCGACGCGCTCGAAGCGCTGGAAGGAGCCGGTGAAGGCCGAGGCGATGATGACCGCCGCCGCCAGGATGACCGAGGCGACCTTGGGCAGGCCCAGGTACCCGGCCGCCAGCGTGACGCCGATGAACTCCGTGACCAGCGTGAGGGCGTTGAGCAGGAAGAGGTCGATGACGCTGAATGCGCCCCAGAACTTGCCGAAGCGCTCCAGGATGAGGCGGGCGTGGCCGACGCCGGTGACGGCGCCCAGGCGCAGCACCATCTCCTGGTTGACGTAGAGCACCGGGATCAGCAGGGCCAGCGTCCACAGCAGCTGGGTGCCGTAGTTCTGGCCGGCCTGGCCGTAGGTGGAGAAGGCGCCGGCGTCGTTGTCGCCGACCATCACGATCAGGCCGGGGCCGACGATCGCGAGCAGGGTCTTGAGTCTCGCTGAGAGCCCCTGGCGTGGTGCGTCGTCATCGAGCCTGATGGTGCCGAGCGCACCCTTGATGTCGCCGACGTGGGCGTCGTCCAGTACCGCCGAACGCTGCGGCGGGACCTTCGAGTCGAGTGTGGTGTTGGTGGTCATGACGTTCCTCCCGTGAACCCCTGGCAGGTGGGGTGGTTGGGGGCGCGCAGCAGCAATTCCCCCTGCGTGTGGGCACGGCGCATCGGCGCGCGGCGGTGCGGCCCGTACGGGGACGTACGGGCACGGCGGAGCCGCGTGCGCGGTGCTCAGTGCTGATGCGTCGTCAGATCTACGCGCAGGGAAGGTTGTTACCGCGTGCCGGAGGTGTGCGAGGACAAGCGGGGGCAGGGGCAACTGTGGCCCGGACTACTGCAATCCATGTCTCTCGCCTCCTCCCGGCCGACGCACCCCGTGGTGCGTGTCATCGACGCGGCAAGGAGTTCGCCCGCGTGCGGAAGCGACCGCCGGCTCACCCCAACTCGTCAGAGCTTTGGCACTCCACGGCGTGTCCAACCCCCTTGGGTCGGAAGCCACTTCGGATCAACCCTTAGGTCGGGAAGATCTGTCCTAACCCTGGGCGTCTCTCGACGTCGTCGGATCAGTGGCCTGTGTCCGTGAAGAAGCCTCACCGAACGAGGTGCCTTCTTCAAACCTCCAGAAGCATAGACCGGCCGGAGGGCGATACTTGCGCACTTGGTAGAACCTTTACCTTTGTGGAGGGGCGCCACCCGCCCGGGTGGCGCGGGTTTGACCACCCTGCCGCCACGGAACGACTTCCCGCCGTACCCGCAGCGGCACCAGGCAGTGCCCACGACCCGAGGGGTGGCATGGCGACCACAGGCTCCCAGGGGGCTCCCCGGCAGGCGAGGGCGCTGGCGCTCGCCCGGCGCCCGAAGCTGTGGCTCTTCCCGAGCGTCCTGTGCGGCCTGCTGGCCGTGGTGCTCTCACTGCTCTACATGGGCGGCATCGTCAACCCGAACGGGAACCTGCACCGGCTGCCGATCGCCCTGGTGAACGCCGATCAGGGCGCGCCGCCGCCCGGCCGCCCGGTGAACCTCGGAACCGAGCTGACCCGGGCGGTGGTGGCCGGAACCCCCGACGACACCGTCGACTGGCGGCAGACCGACGACGCCGGCGTCCGCGACCTGCTCGCCTCCGGGAAGGTCTACGGCGCGCTGCTCGTGCCGGAGGACTTCACTGCGACCGTCACCAAGCTGGCCACCGGCGGCGCCACCGAACGGCCCACCCTGACCGTCCTCACCAACCCCGGCCTCGGCAGCCTGGGCGCCTCGATGGCCGCGCAGATCGTCCAGACCGCTGTCCACCAGGCCTCGGTCACGACCGGCAAACAGCTGCTGGCCGCCCTACCGGCCTCGACCGCCCGGGGCCCGGACACCGGCGCCACCGCCCGGCTGCTGCTCGCCGACCCGATCGCCGTCACCACCCAGGTCGGCCACCCGATCGGCGGCCACAGCGGCCTCGGCCTGAGCGCCTTCTACTACGCCCTGCTGGCCGTGCTGACCGGCTTCATCGGCGGCAACATCATCCACAACGGCGTCGACGGCGCGCTCGGCTACAGCGACAGCGAGATCGGCCCCTGGCACACCCGCCGTCCGACCGTCCCGATCAACCGCACCCAGACCCTGCTGCTCAAGATGGTCATGACGGCCGGGATCATGCTGCCCACCACCTCCCTGGTGCTGCTCTGCACGGTCGGCATCCTCGGTATGGACGCCCCGCACCAGGCGATGCTCTGGCTGTTCGGCTACTGCGCGAGCGTGGCCGTCGGCCTCGGGGTGCAGTCGATCAACGCCGCGTTCGGCGGGATCGGGCAGCTGGTGTCCATGTTCGTCTTCATCGCGCTGGCCCTGCCCTCCTCCGGGGCGACCGTCCCGCTCCAGGCCGTGCCCGGGTTCTACCGCTTCCTCGGCATCTTCGAGCCGATGCGCCAGCTGAGCGCGGGCATCCGGGCGATCCTCTACTTCGACGCCCGGGGAGACGCCGGGCTGGCCCGCGGCTGGATCATGATCGCCGTCGGCCTGGTGCTCGCACTGGCCTTCGGCTTCGCGATGACCCGCTACTACGACCGCAAGGGCCTGCACCGCTGGACGCCTCAGCCCTCGGACTGACTCCTCGCCACCGTCACCTTCAGGTGCTTCATGATCGGCTGGTCGCTCTGGGTGCTGTGGTCGCCGATCGCGCACAGCACGTTCAGCTCCGGCATGTACCCGGCCGCGCAGCCGCGCGGGATGTCGTACGGGACCGCCAGGTAGCCGTACACCGATCGGGTGCTGCCGTCCCGGGCGGTGCTGGTGACGTCCACCCGGTCGAACTCGGCGAGGCCGCGCTCGCGCATGTCGTCCTTGTTCATGAAGACCAGCGTGCGCAGGTTCCGCACGCCCCGGTAGCGGTCGTCGTCCGAGTAGATGGTGGTGTTCCACTGGTTGTGCGAGCGCATGGTGCCCAGCGCCAGGGTGCCCGGTCCGGGGACCACGTCCGGCAGGCCGGCGGTGGAGAACTCGGCCTTGCCGGAGGGGGTGAGGAAGACCAGCTCGCGGGCCGGCTGCTTGATCCGGAAGCCCAGCGGCAGCCGTACCCGGCGGTTGAAGTCCTCGAAGCCGTCCAGGACTTCGGCCATGGTGTCGCGGATCCGGTCGTAGTCCTCGATGTACCACTCCCACGGGGTGGGGCTGTCCGGCAGCGCCGCGCGGGCCATCCCGGCCACGATCGCCGGCTCGGAGAGCAGGTGCGGTGAGGCCGGGCGCTTCATGCCGACCGACAGGTGCACCATGCTCATCGAGTCCTCGACCGAGGTGGACTGCACCCCGGCGCGCTGGTGGTCCTTCTCGGTCCGGCCCAGGCACGGCAGGATCAGCGCCCGCCGGCCGTGCACCAGGTGGCTGCGGTTGAGCTTGGTGCTCACCTGGATGGTCAACTCGCAGCGGCCGAGCGCCTCGTAGGTGTAGAGGGTGTCCGGTGCGGCGAGCGCGAAGTTGCCGCCCATGCCGACGAAGACCGTCACCTCGCCGCGCTGCATCGCCTCGATGGTGCCGACGGTGTCCAGGCCGTGGGCGCGCGGCGGCTCGATCCGGCAGACCTCGGCGAGCCGGTCCAGGAACGCGTCGGCCGGCCGGTGATCGATCCCGCAGGTGCGGTTGCCCTGCACGTTGCTGTGCCCGCGCACCGGCGAGGGCCCGGCCCCCTCGCGGCCCAGATTGCCGCGCAGCAGCAGGAGGTTGATGATCTCCCGCGCGGTGTCCACGCCGTGCTCGTGCTGGGTGACGCCCAGGCACCAGGTGAAGATCGAGCGGTCGGCCTCGCGGTAGACCCGGGCCGCCTTGAGGACGGCGGCCCGGCCCAGCCCGCTCTGGCGCTCGATCTCCTCCCACGGCGTGCTCGCGCAGAGGTCGCGGTAGGCCTCGAAGCCGGCCGTGTGGCGGTCGATGAACAGCCGGTCCAGCGCCTTGTCGTCGGTCGCGGACTGCTCCAGGATCGCCTTCGCCATGCCGCGCAGCAGCGCCATGTCGCCGCCGATCCGCGGCTGGAGGTTCAGGGTGCTGGTGCGGGTGGCCTTGTTCAGCGCCATGTCGGTGAAGTCGTGCGGGATGATCGTGCGGGTCGCCGCCGCCTCGATCAGCGGGTTGACGTGCACGATCCGCGCGCCGCGCCGGTACGCCTCGGCAAGGGCGGTGAGCATCCGGGGCGCATTGGAGGCCGCGTTGACGCCCATGATGAACAGTGCGTCGGCGACCTCCCAGTCCTTGAGGTCGACCGTCCCCTTCCCGGTGCCCAGCGCCGCCTCCAGGGCCCGTCCGCTGGCCTCGTGGCACATGTTGGAGCAGTCGGGCAGGTTGTTGGTGCCCAGCTCGCGGGCCATCAGCTGGTAGAGGAAGGTCGCCTCGTTGCCGAGCCGGCCGGAGGTGTAGAAGGCGGCCCGGTTCGGGTCGTCCAGCCCGCGCAGGGTGCTGCCGACCAGCTCGAAGGCGTCCTTCCAACTGATCGGGACGTAGTGGTCGGTGTCCGGGTCGTAGACCATCGGCTCGGTGAGGCGGCCCTGGTCCTCCAGTGCGAAGTCGCTCCACCCGGACAGCTCGGTCACCGAGTGGGACGCGAAGAACTCCCGGCCGACCCGCTTGCGGGTCATCTCCCAGGTGACGTGCTTGATGCCGTTCTCGCAGATGTCCAGGTGCAGGCCCTTGGTGTCGTCCGGCCAGGCGCATCCGGGGCAGTCGAAGCCGGTGTTCTCGTGGTTCATCCGCATGACCGCCCGCGGCCCGTCGACGTACGCGCCCTCGCGCAGCAGGAAGCGGGTGACGCTCTTCGCCGCGCCCCAGCCGGCGGCCGGGTGGTGGTACGGCGCGAACTGCGGCGGGCCGGCGGGGGAGGGGCCCACGGGCTCCTGCTCCTGCGGGCCGGCGTTGACGGCGTCGTCGGAGGTGGTCACGGTGCTCGCCTTCCGTCGCACGGGGTCGGACACCCGGGCGTTGGGGTCGAGGCTATGTCGGTCGACCGGGCCCCGCGCGTCGAGCCGCTACGCCCCCGGCAGGCTGCCCAGGACGGCGGCGACATCCGTCCGCCGGGCCACCTCCAGCAGGACGCGGGCCATCACCGAACCCGGCTCCCGGGCGGCGAGCACCAACCCGATCGGCGCGCTGTGCACCGGCTCCACCAGCGGAACGGCCTGCATCCCCGGCGGGACACCGAACACGTGCAGCCAGGCGTACGGCACCACGCTGGCCCAGTGGCCGGTGCGCACGTGCGCGAACAGCGAGGCCACCGAGTCGGTCTCCACCCGGGGCGTCGGCTCCAGCCCGAGGCCCGTGAACACCTCGTCCAGCACCCGGCGGCCCTGCATGCCCGGGTGCAGCAGGCACAGCGGCAGCCGGGAGGCCTCCGCCCAGGTGGCGCGCGGATGCCGGGCCGGCCCGTCCGCCAGGCTGGTCAGCAGGACGTACCGCTCCTCGTACAGCGGCAGGGCGCGCAGGTCCGCGGAGCCAGGCCCGGGCAGGTAGGTGATGCCCGCGTCGATCTCGAAGTTCCGTACCTGGCGCAGCAGTTCCTCGGAGCGCAGGTCGGTGGACAGCTCCACGGCCACCAGCGGGTGGGCGGCGCAGAGCGGCCCGGTGAGCAGCGAGACGGCGCCCGAGGCGGTCGGCGCGGCGCCGATCCGCAGCCGTCCGCTCAGCCCGGTGCGCAGCGCGTCCACCTCGTCCCGCAGGGCGTCCCGGTCGGCCAGGATGCGCTGCGCCCACAGCACGATCCGTTCGCCCTCGGGGGTGAGGCCCTCGTACGCCCGGCCGCGCCGCACCAGCAGCACCTTCAGCTCGTCCTCCAGCTTGCGGACGGCCTCGGACAGGGCCGGCTGGGAGACGTGGCAGGCCTGGGCGGCACGGGCGAAGTGGCGCTCGCGGGCGAGGGCGACCAGGTACTCGAGCTGGCGGAAGAGCATCTACTCGGCCACCGGGACGGGGTCGGTGCGGCCGGTACCGCTGTGCGCGGGGCCGAGGCGGGCAGGGTCGAGTCGAACCAGGTCGACGGGGGCAGGGTCGACGGGGGCAGGGTCGAGGCGGGCCGGGTCGGGTCGGTCGGTGTCGGGTCGGTCGGTGTCGATGCGGTCCGCGCGGGTGTAGACGTTCATCGAGTCGCCACGCAGGAAGCCGACCAGGGTCAGCCCGCTCTCCTCGGCCAGGTCCACCGCCAGCGAGGAGGGCGCGGAGACGGCGGCGAGCATCGGGACGCCCGCCATCACGGCCTTCTGCACCAGCTCGAAGGAGGCCCGGCCGCTGACCATCAGCACCGTGCCGCGCGCCGGGAGCAGGCCCTCGCGCAGGGCGTGGCCGACCACCTTGTCCACCGCGTTGTGCCGGCCCACGTCCTCGCGCAGGCAGAGCAGCCGCCCCTCGGCGTCGAACAGGCCGGCCGCGTGCAGGCCGCCGGTGCTGTCGAAGACCTTCTGGGCGGCCCGCAGCCGCTCGGGCAGTGCCGACAGCAGCGCTGGGGTCACGCGCAGCCCGTCCTCGGCGACGCTCCACGGCGCGGTGGTGCGCACCGCGTCCAGGCTGGCCTTGCCGCACAGGCCGCAGGAGGAGGTGGTGTAGAAGTTGCGCTCCAGCGAGGCGTCCGGGGCGGGCACGCCGTGGGCGAGCACGACGTCCACCACGTTGTAGGTGTTGCCGCCGTCGGCGGTGGCCCCCGCGCAGTAGCGGATCCCGGTCAGGTGGTCGGCGGCGTGCAGCACGCCCTCGCCGACCAGGAAACCGGCCGCCAGGTCGAAGTCGCTGCCCGGGGTGCGCATGGTCACCGTCAGCGGGCGCCCGCCGACCCGGATCTCCATCGGCTCCTCGGCGGCCAGGGTGTCGGGGCGGTGCGAGGGCACGCCCTGGCGCAGTCGCAGCACCCTGCGCGGTACGGTCACTCGGCCCATCGTCGTCGGCTCCTCGGTGGTGTCGGTCCGGACTGTACGGATGCATCCTCGCTCTTTCCGCGGCCCGCGGGGGCCGGGTGGCGGTGCTCCGGTCCGGGCAGGTGGCGGCGGCTGTGCGCGGCGGTCACCGCCAGGCAGAGCAGGCCCACGGCCGCCATGCCCGCCAGCAGCGCCGGATAGGAGGCGTGGCCGGAGGTCCCGGCGAGCAGCAGCGGGGTGAGGAAGCCGCTGGAGGTGGTGCTCTGGTAGAGCGAGGCGGAGGTCGGGCCGCCGGGGCGCGCGGTCCTTCCCGGGGTGAGCCGTTCCACCTCGTGCAGCCCCGCGCCGAGCGTCAGCCCGTACCCGGTACCGAGCACCACGGCGGCGGCCACCACCAGGCCCACCGAGTCGTGGGCGGCGGCGAGCGCGCCGAGCAGCAGCCCGGCGATCACGGTGGCCATCGCGGTGAGGGTGGCCCGGGCGCTGTCCGCGTCGTCCAGCCGGGCGGCGAAGGGCTGGGCGACCACGCCCGCGGTCAGGGTCAGCGCCGCGACCAGGCCGCTGAACAGAGGCGCGTAGCCGGGCACCCGGTCGGCGACCAGCGGCGGCAGGACCACGTACGCCACGGTGGCGGCGCCGAGGACGGCGGGGCTCGCGGGGAGCACGACGTAGCGGAACCGGGGGTGGCGGACGGCCGCCGTGTGGTGCTGGGGCGCGCAGCGGCCGGGGGCGGTCTCCGGGAGCCGGCGGGTGGCCCGCAGCACCAGCAGACAGCCCAGCGCGTGCGCCAGGCCCGGCAGCGCCATCGGTCCGGGCAGCCACTCGGCGATCACCCCGGAGACCAGCGCGCCCGCCGCGAAGCCCGTGCCGGTGGCGTACATCGCGCGACGGGCCCCGTCCTCGGGCGGGACCTCGGGCCCGGAGAGCTCCCGCAGCCAGGTCGTCCCGGCCAGGAACACCAGCCCGGCCGCGAAGCCGGTGCCCAGCCGGGCCGCGTACACCGACGGCTCGTCCCCCAGCGCCAGCAGGACGCTGGCGGCGGCGGACAGGCCCAGCGCGCCGCGCACCGTCTGCCGCCGGCCGTACCGGTCGGCGGCGGGGCCGCCCAGCAGCAGGCCGGGCACCAGGCCGAGCAGGTAGACCGAGAACATCGCCGCCAACGACAGCGCCGACCAGTCGGTGCGCGCCCGGTACACGGTGGCGAGGGCGGTGAACTGGTTCGCACCCCAGGCGGCGACGGCCACGGCGGCGGCCGCCGGGAGCCAGTGGCGGGTGGGGTGCGGCGCGGGCATGTCGTTGCTGCTGCCCATGCTCCGTACTGCCCCTTTTCCGACTTTCCGGTCATTCCCGGACTCCGCCGGTCCAGTGTGTGGTCCGTCGTCGAGAGGCGTCAAAGACGCAGTTCCTGTGAGCCGATAAGCCACGCCTATCAGCGGCGGATCGCACCGGCACCTCGGCTCGCGGACGCCTTCGGCCGCGCGACCGGCAACCCCGCCCGGGCTACGCCGCGTTGCCGACCGCCAGCACGACCGCGCTCGCCGCGCCGCCCGGCGTCTCGTAGCTCACCGTCTCCCCGGCGTGGCGGCCCAGCAGCGCCTTCCCGAGCGGGCTGTCGTACGTCACGAGGGTCAACTCCCGCTCCTCGGCCAGCTCCGAGATCTCGACGGTCTCCTCCTGGCCGTCCTCGAACCGCACCTTGACGGTCGAGCCCACCCCGATCACGTCCGTGGACGGCGCCCCGGCCACCTCGGCCTCCCGCAGCCGCCCCTCCAACTCGGCGATCCGCCGGTCCAGTCGGGTCACGTCGGAGGCCCGCTGCAGTTCGTCCGCCGCATCCGCGGGATCACCCACCGGATCGTCCCCCCGCAGCGTCGCGGCCACCTCCCCCCGCTCCGCCCGCAGCTGCGCCAACTCCTCCTGCACTGCACGCAGGCCCTCGGCACTGATCGGTTCCGGCCCACCGCTCATGGCAAGCTCCCGGGTCTGTCACGGAACACTCGAACATCGGCCGCCTCCCATTACCCCACCTCACCGCACCCCCGGCAAATCCTCGGCCGGGGCGGGCCGCGCGAGCGGGAGTCGCCCGGCCAACTCCCCGGCGGCAGGGGGGAGCTGGGGGTGGCGGTGATCACCTTCGGCGGTGGGGGCGTGGGGGAAAGCGCAGGTGGGAGGGGGGTGTGAGGTGGTCGGAGGAGGGACCGGCCGCTGGGGCGGGAGCGGGCGAAGCTACCATGAAGGCAATACCCTCAGCTCGAAAGATGGACTTGTGACTGTCAACGACGACGTGTTCACGGACTGGAAGAACCGCGAGGAGATCGCGGAGTCGATGATCCCGATCATCGGGCGACTGCACCGGGAGAAGGACGTCACCGTCCTGCTCCACAGCCGGTCCCTGGTGAACAAGTCGGTGGTCAGCATCCTCAAGACGCACCGCTTCGCCCGGCAGATCGCCGGCGAGGAGCTCTCGGTCACCGAGACCATGCCGTTCCTGCAGGCGCTGACCACCCTGGACCTCGGCCCCTCGCAGATCGACCTCGGGATGCTCGCCTCGACCTACCGGGCGGACGACCGCGGCCTGTCGGTGGAGGAGTTCACCGCCCAGGCCGTCGCCGGTGCCACCGGTGAGAACAAGCTGGAGCGCCGGTCCGCGCAGGACGTCGTGCTGTACGGGTTCGGCCGCATCGGCCGCCTGGTCGCCCGCCTGCTGATCGAGAAGGCCTCCGGCAACGGCCTGCGCCTGAAGGCCATCGTCGTGCGCAACGGCGGCGGCGACGACCTGGTCAAGCGCGCCTCGCTGCTGCGCCGGGACTCGATCCACGGCCAGTTCCAGGGCACGATCACCGTCGACGAGGCGAACAACAAGATCGTCGTCAACGGCAACGAGATCACGGTGATCTACTCCAACGACCCGAGCGAGGTCGACTACACGGAGTATGGGATCAAGGACGCGATCCTGATCGACAACACCGGCAAGTGGCGTGACCGCGAGGGCCTGTCCAAGCACCTGCGCCCCGGCATCGCCAAGGTCGTGCTGACCGCCCCGGGCAAGGGTGACGTGCCGAACATCGTGCACGGCGTCAACCACGACATGATCAAGCCGGACGAGCAGATCATCTCCTGCGCCTCCTGCACCACCAACGCCATCGTCCCGCCGCTGAAGGCGATGGAGGACGAGTACGGCGTGGTCCGCGGCCACGTGGAGACCGTCCACTCGTTCACCAACGACCAGAACCTGCTGGACAACTACCACAAGGCCGACCGCCGTGGCCGCTCGGCGCCGCTGAACATGGTGATCACCGAGACCGGTGCCGCCTCGGCCGTCGCCAAGGCCCTGCCGGACCTCAAGGCGAAGATCACCGGCAGCTCGATCCGCGTGCCGGTGCCGGACGTGTCCATCGCGATCCTGAACCTGCAGCTGAAGCGTGAGACCAACCGCGAGGAGGTCCTCGACTACCTGCGGGAGATCTCGCTGACCTCGCCGCTGAAGCGCCAGATCGACTTCACCGACTCGCCCGACGCGGTCTCCAGCGACTTCATCGGCTCGCGCCACGCCTCGATCGTGGACGCCGGCGCGACCAAGGTCGAGGGCGACAATGCGATCCTGTACCTGTGGTACGACAACGAGTTCGGTTACTCGTGCCAGGTCGTGCGGGTCGTGCAGTACATCTCGGGTGTCGAGTACCCGACCTTCCCGGCTCCGGCGGTCTGATCCACCGGTTGGGATGTTGTCGGTTGGTTTCGACGGGGCGGTGACCGGTTGGTCGCCGCCCCGTCGGCGTTCCCGGGCCGGTACCTTGCTGGGGTGTCGGGCGACGGGAAGGGCGGGGCGATGGCGGATGAGTGGCCCACGGTCGAGTTGGACCCGGTGCGGCGGCTGCGGGTGATGGCGGCGGCCGGGGCCGGGCGTCCGCTGTACGCCGAACGGTGCCTCGCGGCGGGCTTCGACCAGGTGTGGCGGGTCGCGAGCGACCTGTCCGGTGAACTGCCCGGTCTGATCAGCGGGTTGCGCTCCTTCGAGGTCGGGCCCGCAAAAGCGGGAGAACGACTGGAGGGGCTCGCGGTGAGCGTCGTCGGTCACCGCGAGCGGTTCGAGATCGTGCTGCGCAGCGGCTGGTGCCTGATGCAGAGCCGGGTGCTGCTGGGCGGGATGGCGGCCGTACCGGACGGGGACGGGACCCGCTTCGCCCTGCTCGCCAGCCTGCGGGTGCCGGGTGCCGGGCCGGTGCAGCAGCTCCTCGGTGGGCTCACCGAGCGGCGCGGTGAGGTGCTGCTGGACCGGCTGGAGCGGCGGATCGTCGAGCGGTCACGGACGGAATAGCTTGCGCACGGCGTCGGCCACCTCCTCGGGCGCCTCGTGCGGGAGGAAGTGGCCGCAGCCGGGCAGGACTTCGGCGTGCAGGTCGTCGGCGGGGGCGCCGGCCGGGGAGAGCAGGGAGGGGCGGATCACCGGGTCCTGCTCGCCGCCGAGCAGCACGGTGGGGACGGTCAGTCGGCGCTTGTTGAACCGGCCGGACGCCAGACGCGGGATGTCCCGGACGACGAAGGCCCAGTGCAGGAGCTCGGCGGCGCGGGCTGCTGCGGGGGTGCTGCCGGTGCTCACGTACTCGGCCAACTCTTCGGCGGGCCAGGGGTGTTGGGCGGTGGTGGCGCGCCGCAGCAGGTGGGCGAGCAGGGTGGAGCGGTGGCGGATGATGCGGCGGCCGATGCCCGGGTACTCCAGCAGGGCGGTGTACCAGAAGCGCCAGGCGGTGCCGAGCAGGGCGCGTTGGCGCGGCCAGGGGTGGGTCATGTTGAGCGCGAGGAAGCCGGTGAACCGCTCCGGCGCGCGCAGGGCCAGCTCGAAGCCGGTCCAGGCACCCCAGTCGTGGCCGACCAGGCCCACCCGGTCCGTTCCCAGCCGGTCGAGGGCGGCGAGGGTCAGGCGGGCGCGGTCGTCGGTGGTGTAGCCGTGGCGGGGCGCCTCGGACCGGCCGAAGCCGGGCAGATCCAGGCAGAGCAGCCGGAACTCGCCGCTGAGCAGGGGGATCACACGGTGCCAGGCGTACCAGTGTTGGGGGAAGCCGTGCAGGAGCAGCAGCGGGGTGCCGCCTTCGTCGCCGGCCTCGGCGAGGTGGAGGCGGACGCCGTCGGCGTCGAGGTGGCGGTGGCGTACGCCGGGCAGGTGGGGCAGGTGGGGCAGGTGGGGCAGGTCGGGTAGCGGGTGGGGGGTGGTCATCGGGGTCTCCCTCCTTGGGGGTGGTCTCAGGAGAGGAGAGGGCTCGGGAGGGCGTTGCAATCCCCGGGGTCGGCGGGCTTTTTCGGGATCAGCGGTGTTCGGCGCCCCAGGCGGTGCGGAAGCCGTGGCGGGCGCGGAAGAGTCGCGAACGAACCGTCCCGAGGGGGAGGTCGAGGATCTCGGAGACGGATCTCTCGTCCAAGCCCTCGATGTGTCGGAGTGTCAGGATGGCGCGGTGGCCGGGTGGTAGGCGTTCCAGGACGTCCTGGATGTCGGCGGCCAACTCCGGGTCGTGGTCGTCGGGTTGGTCGGTGGGGGCTTCGGGGCGGGGGGACCGGCGGGTGGCGAGGCGGACGGCCTCGCGGGCCGCGATCGTCCGGGCCCAGCCGAACAGGGCCTCGGGTGCCTTGAGTTGGCGAAGGCTGCGGACGATCGCGATCATCGCCTCCTGGGCGGCGTCGGGGGCGTCCTGGAGGGCGATCGGGGCGCAGACCCGGCCGACGTACGGCATCAGCAGGGAGAGGAGCTCGTCGAGGGCGAGGGCGTCGCCTTGCTGTGCTGCCCGGACGAGAGTGGTGAGGTTTTCGTGGTGCTGCATCTCGCCCCCCGTCGGCGCTTTGGGACCAGCCTGGACGGTACCGGATGGGGGGTGTCTTTTGTGGGGGGTGGGCTCTCGGGAGGGTGGGTGCGGGGCGGTTCCGGGGGGGGCCGCTCCGGGGGCTGGATGATTTTCAGACTGCCGACTCTGTTGGTGGGGGTTGGCCGCCGTTGGCAGTCTGAAAATCACCCGTCACGCCCCTCTCCAACCCACCCCCTCCACCGCCCCTCCCGCAGCGCGTCCCTCTCGCCTGGTCGGGTGTGTGTGGGGGGTGGGTTGGTGCGGGCGCGCGGGCCTCGCCCTGCGCGCCCGCGTGGTGGGGCGGGCGAAGCGGTTCGTGTGCGCGGGACCCGGGGTGGGTGGGGTGGGAGGTGGTCGCTATCTTGAGGGGTCACGGACAGCCGTAAGGGAGCGGGCATGGGGATGGGTGGTCGGCGGGTGGCCGTCGGGGTGGCGGTCGGGGTGCTGATGGGCGGGCTGGCCGGGTGTTCGTCCGGTGGGCCGGAGAGCGCCAAGGGGGCCTCGGGAGCGGCGAGTTCGGCGGGCTCTGCGGTGACTGGTGCGGCGTCGGCCTCCGCCCCGGCGCCGTCGGCGTCCGGGGCCGGGGCGGGAGCTGCAACGGGGGCCGCGACGTCGGCGCCCGGTGCTGCAACGGCCGGGGGCGCCGCCGGAGCAGGGAGTGGGGCGCCGGTGCCGCCGCCCGTCGCGGCGACGCCCGGGGCGGACCTGGAGGGGGTGCTGCTGGACGACAAGGTGGTCGGGCAGGTGCTGCCGGACGGCAAGGCGATGGCCGGGTGGGACGAGGAGAAGCGCAAGGTCGACACCGCCGACCACGCCACCACCTGTACGGCGTCCACCCCCTGTGCGGGCAAGCCGCTCAGTGGGTCGGTGCGGTTCTCCTCGGGGGATCTGGTCACCCGCTTCCTGGTGGACACCCTGCCCAGCCGGGACGCGGCCAAGGACCGGTTGAAGGAGACCTACGCCTCCTATCCCGTCGGGCCGTTCCACAAGGTCGACACCCCGGTGCTGGGCAGTGAGAGCCAGGCCTTCGTCGGGCCGCTGTCCGCAGGTGACGGCGTCAGCATCGTGGTCCGCTCGGGCACCGTGGTGGCGAGCGTGACCACGGAGGGCGGTCCGGTGGACGTGGCCGCCGCCCGGCGGTTCGCGGTGATGCTGGTCAAGCGGATCGAGCAGGCGCAGTGGGGAAAGGCACCGGACGCCGGGCTCGGCCTGACCTGACCTGACCTGACCTGACCTGGCCGGCCGTGCGGTCCGGGCGCCCCCGCCCCCGGTGGCCCTGGGCTGGGGAAACGGGTGTCGGAGACCCGTGATATGTACTCATCTGGGTGGCCACTGTGCGGCCATACGAAAGATGCCGATGAAGTTCGAGGGGGGCCACACATGCCGCTGTTCCGACGCCGCTCAGGCGGGGAGGGCGCGCAGGACCGGGCCGGTCGGCGCGGGTTCGGGTTCGGCAGACGGGCCGCGGAGGCGCCCGCGGCCGCCCGGGCGGCCGAGCCGCGGCTCGACCCGACGTTCGGTGACGAGTCCGTCCGTCCGGTGCTCGGGCAGGCCGCCGCCGGCGACTGGGCGGCGCTGCGCCCCGCGCTGGCCGCCGCGGCCGGGGCGGAGACGGGCGCGGCCGACCTGACCTGGCTGGCCGGCGCGATCGCCGACGTGTCCGGGGTCGAGCAGTGGACGGCCCGCGCGATAGCCGACGCGCCGGACGACGCGCTGCCGCTGCTGCTGTCCGGCGCCCGGCACGTCACCTGGGCCTGGGAGGCGCGGACCGGCGCCCGGGCCAAGCATGTCACCGAGGAGCAGTGGAAGCTGTTCCACGAGCGGCTGGACCTCGCCGAGGAGCAGCTGCTGGAGGCCGCCGAGCGGGAGCCGTCCTGGCTCGCCCCCTGGTACTTCCTGCAGATCAGCGCCCGTGGTGCCTCGCTCGGCCCGGAGGTCGCCACCTGCCGTTTCGAGGCCGCCGTCCGTCGCTTGCCCGGGCACCCCGGCTCGCACCGCCAGCGGCTCCAGCAGCTGAGCGCCAAGTGGGGCGGCTCGCACGACGAGATGCACGAGTTCGCCCGTTCCGCGATGCTGGGCGCCCCGGAGGGCAGTCAGCTCGGTGAGCTGGTCGCGCTCGCCCACCTGGAGCGCTGGCTGGACCTCCCGGACGGCGAGGACCACGCGTACCTGTCCAGCCCCACCGTGCTGGCCGACCTGCAGGAGGCCGCGTTCCGGTCCGTCCTGCACCCGGAGTTCGTCCCGGTCCGGGGCTGGCAGGCGAGCTTCAACACCTTCGCGATGGCCTTCTCGCTCGCCGACCAGCGCAAGACCGCGCGGCTGCTGTTCGACGCGCTGGACGGCTTCGTCACCGAGTCGCCCTGGCACTACCTGTCCGGCGATCCGGTCAAGGTCTACCGCGCCCACCGCGACCGCTGCGCCGCGTACTGAGGCCGAGCCGCGCGCCGCTGACGCCACGCCGCGTCCCCCGAACCCTTCACCCTCCTCGCGATCGAAAGAGCCTCCGGTGTCCCCATCCGACAACCCGACGAGTGCGCACACCTTCCAGGTGGACCTGCGCGGCCTGGTGGACCTGCTCTCCCACCACCTCTACTCCAGCCCGCGGGTCTACCTGCGCGAGCTGCTGCAGAACGCGGTGGACGCGATCTCCGCCCGCCGTGCGCTCGACCCCGAGGCGCCGGCGGCGATCACCGTCCGCGCCGACGACGAGCTGTCCGTCACCGATACCGGCATCGGCCTGACCGAGAAGGACGTCCACACCTTCCTCGCCACCATCGGCCGCAGCTCCAAGCGCGACGCCGACGGCAGCCTGGACGGCGCCGGGCTGGCCAAGGCCCGCGGCGACTTCATCGGCCAGTTCGGCATCGGCCTGCTCGCCTGCTTCGTGGTCGCCGACGAGATCACCGTGGTCACCCGCTCCGCCGCCACCCCGGACGCCCCGGTGATCGAGTGGCGCGGCAGCTCCGACGGCAGCTACACCATCCGCACCCTGCCCGCCGAGGCCAAGCCCGAACCGGGCACCACCGTCATCCTCGTGCCGCGCGCCGACGCCGCCGAGTGGACCCGCTCCGGCCAGGTGCTCTCCCTCGCCCGGGACTTCGGCAGCCTGCTGCGCCACGACGTCACCGTCATCGACGCGAACGGCACCGAGCACCGGGTCAACCGCACCCCGCCGTGGGCCGAGCGGCACGGCTCCCCGCTGGCCCGGCGCGACGCGCTCGCCGAGTACTGCCGCGCCACCTTCGACTTCACCCCGCTCGACACCATCGAGCTGGACCTCCCGCTGGTCGGCCTGCGCGGCGTCGCGTACGTGCTGCCCGACGCCGCCCCGCCCTCGCGCCGCAACGGCCACCGGGTGCACCTCAAGGGCATGCTGCTCTCCGACCAGGCCGACGAACTGCTGCCGGAGTGGGCCTTCTTCGTCCGCTGCGTGGTGGACACCGACGGGCTGCGCCCCACCGCCTCGCGCGAGGGCCTGTACGCCGACGAGACGCTGGCCGCAGTCCGCGAGGCGCTCGGCGCCCGGATCCGCGACTGGCTCACCGGCCTGTCCGCCAGCGACCCGGCGCTGCTGCACCGCTTCCTCTCCGTGCACCACCTGGCAGTCAAGGAACTCGCGCGCTACGACGACGAGTTGCTGCGGATGATGCTGCCCTGGCTGCCGTTCGAGACCACCGACGGCAACGTCACCCTGGACGAGTTCGCCCGCAGCCACCCGGTGGTGCTGGTGACCCGTACGGTCGAGGAGTTCCGCCAGGTCGCCCCGATCGCCGGCGCGGCCGGCCTCGGTGTGGTCAACGGCGGCTACACCTACGACCGCGACCTGGTGCACCGGCTGCCCGAGATCCGCCCCGGCGTCTCGGTCGCCGACCTCGACCCGGGCACCGTCACCGCGCACCTGGACACCGTCGACCCGGCGGCCGAACTGGCCGCGGGCGTCTTCCTGGCGATCGCCCGCGAGGTGGTCGGCCGGTTCGACTGCGACGTCGCCCTGCGCAGCTTCCACCCAACCAACGCGCCCGCCCTGCTGCTCGACAACCGGGAGGCCCGGCACGAGCGCACCCGCGCCCAACTCGCTGACGAATCCGATGGGTTGTGGGCGGACATCCTGGGCTCGCTGCGCGCCGAGGTGCCCCGCGCCCAGCTGGTGCTGAACCACCTCAACCCGCTGGTGCGCCGCGCCGCCACCGTCACCAACCGGGAGCTGGCCGTCACCGCCGTCGAGGCGCTGTACGGGCAGGCCGTGCTGATGACCCGCCGCCCGCTCAAGGCCAGCGAGTCCGCGCTGCTGAACCGCTCGTTCATCAGCCTGCTCGACCACGCCATGCTCGGCCACGAGGCGGCCGCCGCCGGCACCGACGAGAAGGAGGCGTGATGCTGGACACCCCCGACGCGGTGATGGCCGCGCTGCGCGAGAACGACGCCCGACCCTACGGCCGCACCCGCACCGTCACCGCCGAGGAACTCGTCGACGCCGCCGAGCAGTTCGAGGACGCCGGGGTCCGCTCGATGGCCCTGCTCGAACTCATGGAGGCCTACGAGTACGACGGCGAGCGCAGCAAGAGCCCGGTGGTCTTCGCCCGGGTGCTCAAGCTGTGGGACCAGGACCCGGACGGCTTCGGCGAGTGGGCCCGGCACCAGGTGTTCTGGCGCTTCAAGTGGGTCGCCGCCGCGCTCATGGACACCCCGGACGTCCCGCTGGCCGCGATCCGGCGCTGGCACACCGAACTGCGCGACCGCTACCGCGCGGCCGGCTACGACCTCCAGCCGTACTACGCCCAGCGCTACCACCTGGCCGCGCAGACCGGTGTCGCCGTCCAGGACGCCTACGAGCTGTGGACGGCCCGCCCGCGCACCGAGCTGAGCGACTGTCACGCCTGCGAGACGCGCGCCCGCGCCCGGCACTTCATCGAGGCCGGGGACGACGCCCGCGGGCTGGAGATCCTGGCCCCGGTGCTGGACGGCCGCAGCACCTGCGAGCAGGAGCCCTACTTCAGCCAGGCGACCGCCCTGCTGCCGCTGCTGCGCCGCGGCCGGCTGGACGAGGCGCGCTCCGCGCACCTGACCGGCTACCGCTACGCCCGCGGCAAGGCCTCGATGCTGCACGCCGTCGGCCTGCACATCGAGTTCTGCGCGCTGTCCGGCAACGAGCCGCGCGGTCTGGAACTGCTCGCCGAGAACCGCGACCTGTTCGCGGTGGCCGGCGAGCCCGCCGCCCGGCTGGAGTTCCTCACCGGCCTCGAGGTGCTGGTCGCCGGGCTGGCCGCGGCCGGCCACGGCGAACTCGCGGTCAGCGGCCCGGCCGGCACCTCCTGGACGGTCGACACCCTGCTCGCCCACCTGCGCGGCGAGGCCGACGCGCTGGCCGCCCGCTTCGACGCCCGCAACGGCACCGACGCGGTGAGCGCCGCGCGGCGCGCCCGGCTGGCCGTCGAACCGCTGCTGGCCGAACCGCTGGCGCTCGGGGTGCGCGCCGCGGCGGCCCCCGAGCTGTCCACGGCCCAGGCCGCCGCCCCGGCGCCGCGCCGGACCGTCGAGGCGGAGCCGGAGGACTTCACCGCCCTGGTGCTGCGGGCCCGCGAACTGGAGGTGGTCGGCCACCCCGACGCCGACCGGCTCTGGAAGCGGATCGCCGAGCGCGCCGGCGCCGACGGTTTCGTCCACCCCGGAGGTGCCGAACTCGGCGGCCCCGAGCGGCTGGCTGCCGAACTCGCCGAGCAGCACGCCCACGAGGCGCTGCAGCGCGACCAGCACGCCGAGGGCGCGGCGGGCCTGCTGGCCGCGGCCGAGCTGTACGAGCGGGCCGGGCTGCCCGGCGCGGCGCTGATGGTCCGCACCCGTACGCTGATCGTCGAACTCGGCGACGTCGAGGGCGCGGTGGCGGACTGGACGGCGCTGGACGCCGCGCTGGCCCGGGCCGAGGAGCAGCGGGCGGCGGGCACGCTGGCCGACGACGACTACCTGATCATCCTGCAGTCGCGCGCCTACGCCGCCCACCACGACCTGGTCGAGGCGCTGCCCGAGCCCTCCGCGCAGACCGTCGCGCGCTTCGAGGCCGCCGTCGGCGCCTACCGGCAGAGCGCCCTCTCCCTCGGCTCCGCCCGGCGGGCGGCGACCTCCCGGCAGTACACCGCCGACGCCGCCGCCCGGCAGGGCCGGCTGACCGAGGCGGCCGCCGAACTGCGCGAGGTGCTGGCGCAGTTGGACGCCGCCGAACTGCCCTGGCACACCCCGCGGGTGCTCGGCCTGCTCGGTCAGGTGCTGCTGCAGGACGGCGAACCCGCTCAGGCCGCCGAGGTGTTCCACCGGGCGCTGGCCGAGGCGGTGCGCTGGGGCGACGACTCCTACCCGTTCGCGCCGACGTACATGATGCTCGGCCACGCGAGCATGCAGGTGGAGGACCTCGGCGGCGCCGTCCGGGCGCTCTCGGAGGCCGCCGCGCGCTACGACCGCCAGGGCGAGACTGCCGTCGAGGAGGCCGCCCAGGTGCGGCTGCAGCTGGCCGACGTGCTGCGCGGCACCGGCCGTTCGGCCGACGCGGTGGCCGTCCTGGAGTCGGTGCTGGACGCCGCGGGCGCCGGGCTGGACGAGCGGATGCTCGCCCAGGCCCGCCTCGACCTCGCCCGGGGCCTGGTCGAGCTGGACGAGTACCGGGACGCCGCCGAGGAGTACCTGCGCCTGGCCGACCTGGTCGCCGACTGGGAGGACCAGCAGACCCACACGATGGTCGCCTGCGAGGCCACCCTCGCCCTCGCCCAGGCGGACCGCTGGGACGCCGCCGAGGCGGCTCTCGGGCGCGTCCGAGAGGCGCACGGCAAGGCCCCGCAGGTCGACCAACTGGCGGCGACCCTGCGGGAGTTGGCCCGGCTCACGATGCGCGACAAGGGCGCCGAGGGGCTGGGCGCGGCGCTCGCCCTGCTCGCCGAGGCGGACGCGATCGGTGAGGCCGCCGAGCGCACCGGCGAGGAGTACAGCGGCTGGTACCTGCGCGGCGGTTCGCACTACGAGCGGGGGCGCTGTCTGGCCGTCGCCGACCGGCACGAGGAGGCCCTCGCCGAGGTCGAGCGGGCGATCGCGGTCTACGAGCGGGGCGGCGAGCGGGCCGAGTCGCCCCGCGCGGAGTCCGTCCGGCTGGCCGCGCTGATCGAGGGCGGCGACCTCGGCCGTCCCCAGGCGGCGGTGGCCCGGCTGACCACCGGGATCGCCCGCTGCGAGGCCGCCGGACTGCGGGAGGCGGCGCAGATCCTGGGCGAGCTGCGGGAGCGGTTCACCGCCAACTGACGCGGGAGCGGCGGGCGTTGTGCGCGCCCGCCGCTCCTCTGCTCGGGTGTTCTCGTCAGCAGGGGCCGTCGTCGGCCCAGACGCCCCACTGACCGCTGGCACTGGGCACCTCGTTCAGCGTCCACCACTTGGCGTGGTAGTCGTGCCCGTTGTACGAGACCTTGGCACCCGCCGTGTAGGTGGTGCTCGCACTCCACGCCGGGGCCGTGCAGGTGCCCGGACCGGTCGGCGGGGTGGACGGGGGCGTGGTCGGGGGCGTGGTCGGCGGGGTGGTGGGCGGGGTCGCCCCGGCGAACTTCACGGTGTACTTGGTGAAGTCCCAGTCGCTCTGCGCCACGCTGGAGCAGGAGCCGGACAGTCCCGGGTCCACCGGGCCGGTGCACTGGCGGTCCCGGTTCACCGACCAGAAGGTGTACCGGGCCAGGCCGTGCGCGGTGGCGAAGTCCAGCACGGTCTGGAAGTCCGCCTGGTGGAAGTACTCGGCGGCGTCGGTGCGGCCGTTCATCATCGACACGCCCTCGTGGGCGTACGCGGTGGCCTCGTTCCAGCCGAAGGTGGTCTGCAGGATCTGGTTGAACTTCACCAGCGCGTCGGTCTGCGCGGCGGCGCCGTTGAAGCCGCCGTCGAACGGCATGATCGAGTAGTTGTTCGGCGTGAAGCCCTGGGACTTGGCCTCGCCCAGCATCTGGGTGCCGAACCAGCCGGTGCCCGCGTTGGTCCCGGCGGTGGTGATCGAGATGTACAGCCCCGGGTTGTTCTGCTGGAGGATGCGGGCCGCGCCGATCTCGTTGTGGATCGCGGCCGTGTTCTCGTACTCCGGCTCCTCCAGGTCGAAGTCGATCGCCTTGAGGTTGTACTTGGCGACCACCTGCTGGTACCCGGCGGCGGTCGCCTCGGGGGTGCCGCAGACCTGACCCAGCTTGGTGCCGCCGTACCCGCCGACCGACACCGAGACGTCCCCGCCCTTGCCGCGGACGGTCTGGATGACCGCCGGCATGGTGGTGTCGCCGTCGATCGGGGACGTGCCGCCCCAGGCCGGCGAACAGCTGTTGCCCTGGGCGAGGATGAAGGCCAGCTGGAAGGCCTTCTGTCCGGTCGCGTCCATCACGGCGGCGGCGTCCGGCGGGCTGTTGTCCTCGGGCATCAGGTACGGCGCCGAGGCGTACCAGTTGCTGCCCAGGCCGGTGCCGCTGTCGGCGGTGGAGGCCGAGGCCGGGCCGGTGCCGGCCAGCGCGGCGACACCCCCGGCGACCAGCCCGAGCATCCCGGCCACGGCGAGCGCGGCCCGGGACCTGCGCGTTGCCGGTGCGGTGCGCCGCTGCGGGGGAATGTGCGAGGGAAGCTGCGAGGGAAGAGCGCGTTCCATCGGAGGCCTTTCCAGTGAACGGCGGTGGGGGAATGCAGGCCTGGTCGCGCCGGGCGTGGGGGTGGCGTGACGGCCGAACGGACCGTCGGCGGCGGGTGGTTGCCGATGGTTCCCACTGGTATAGACCTATTGGCGAAGGGTGGTCAACCCCAAAACGGTCAAGCCGATCGCCGCCGCCGGGCCGGCCTCAGGCCCTGGAGTTGACGGGTGGCCAAGGAGAACACGGACAGCGTGGACGGGCGGGTGCACGCCGGCGCCATCGTCCAGGCGCACACCATCGGGCAGCTGCACCTGACCCAGCCCGCGCCGCCAGCCGTCCCCTGCCACCTGCCGCCCGGCCTGCCGCCCTTCGCCGACCGCCGTGGTGAGCGCCAGCACGTCCTCGCCGGGCGACCCGTCAGCGGGCGGCGGTCTGCCGGGACGTCCTCCCCTCAGGCCGAGGCCGCCACTCCCACGCCTACCCCCGCACCCATCCCCGCGAGCAGCCCGCTGACCGCCGGGGACCAGGGACGGCCGGTCGGCCCGGTGAGCGTCAGCGTCCGGTGCACGGCGGGCCGGATCGGCACCAGCACGCAGTCCGGCGGCAGCATGGTCAACGCCAGCGCCGGCATCACCGAGACCCCGACGCCCGCGTGCACCATGCCGATCAGCGTGTTGAGGTCGCGGATCCGGTGCCGGGGCGTGAAGCGGGTGCCGGCCCGCCGGTAGGCCTCGCGGATGTGGCGCTCGCAGCCGCCCTCGGAGAGCAGGAAGTCGTCGTCCTCCAGTTCGGCCACGTGGACGGTCTCCTGCCCGGCGAGCGGATGGTCCCGGCGCAGCAGCGCGTGCATCGAGTCGGCGCCGAGCGCGACCGCCCCGGGCGGCAGCGGGCCGGCGTCCACCAGCACGGCGGCGTCCACCGTGCCGGCCTCCAGCCAGGTGGGCAGCTCGGCGTCCTCGCCCTCGAAGAGCCGTACGGTGACCTGCGGGTACGCCGCCTTCCAGTCCCGCAGCAGCCCGGGCAGCAGCGCCTGGCAGACGGTGGTCGGCGCGGCCAGCCGCACGGTGCCGGTCGGGCCGCCGGAGTGCCGGGTGGCGATGGTGCGGACCGCGGCGGCGGAGGCGACGGCGGTCCGGGCGTGCGGCAGGATCTGCTCGCCGAGCGGGGTGGGCAGGCACGGGCTGCCGCGCCGCAGCACGGGGGAGCCGAGCGAGCGCTCCAGTGCGGCGACGGCGTGCGAGACGGCGGACTGGCTGATGCCCAGTTCGTCGGCGGCCGCGCCGAAGCCGCCGGTGTCGGCGACCGCGACCAGTGCCCTGAGCTGGGCCAGGTTGACCTCCGAGGCCATGAGACTTCCTCATCGTTCCGGCATCGCCACTTGTTGGACTCATGGTCCGCCGTCGGGCCACCCTCTGTCCAGAACACAACGGGAGGACGGACGGGGAGGTGGTCGGGGTGCGGCGCTGGTTGCCGGGCTTCGTGGCACTGTCGGCGATCTGGGGCGCGAGCTTCGCCCTGATCAAGGTGGCGGTCGACGCGGGGGTGCCGCCGGCGTGGGTGGCGCTGTGGCGCAGCCTGCTCGGCGCCCTCACGCTGTGGGCGGTCCTGCTGCTGCGCGGCGAGCGGGCCCCGCGCGACCGGGCGCTGTGGGGGCACTCGGCGGTGGTCGCGGTGCTGCTCAACACCGTGCCGTTCACCCTGTTCTCCTTCGGCGAGACCAGGGTCAGCTCGGTGCTGGCCGGGGTGATGAACGCGACCACCCCGCTGTTCACCATGCTGTTCGCGGTGCTCACCGTCCCCGAGGAGCGCCGCCCGGGCGCCCGCCGGCTCTCCGGCCTCGCGCTCGGCTTCGTCGGCGTGCTCACCGTGCTCGGGGTGTGGCGCGGCCTCGGCTCCGGCGCGACGGTCGGCGCCCTCGCCTGCCTGTCGGCCGCCTGCTGCTACGGCGCGGGCTTCGCCTACCTGCGCCGCTTCCTGTCCGGCCGCCCGGAGTCGGTGACCGCCCTGTCCGCGCTCCAGATCGGCTGCGCCGCGGTCGAGTTGGCGCTGGTCGCCCCGCTCGCCGCGGGCGCCCCGCACTGGCCGGGCGGCTCGGCTGCCGCCGCCCTGCTGGTGCTCGGCGCGCTCGGTACGGGCCTGGCGTACCTGCTCAACCTGGGCCTGGTCCGCGCGGCGGGCACCACCGTCGCCTCCGCCGTCACCTACGTCATGCCGCTGTGGTCCACCACCCTCGGCGCCGCCTTCCTGGCCGAGCCGGTCGGCTGGAACGCCCTGGCCGGCGGCGCCCTGGTGATCGCCGCGGTCGCCCTGGCCCGGCCGCGCAGGGCGCCCGTCGCCGTTCCTCTGCCCCCGAAGGACCGTCAGCCGGTTGGTTAGAGTGGTCCGTTGACGTCCTCCCCCGGCTAAAGCCGGGGGATTCCGGCCGCGCCTGTGGCGCGGGGCTTGCGCCCCGCGCGGCTGGCGTTCCGGTGGGTTCCTGTTTCAACGGGCTGTGCCTGGCGTGGGATTGCCACGCCGGGTCTTACCGGCCCTCCGCAGGCGTTTAGCCTGTCCGCCCGTCCGGCGGCCAGGATGTTACGGGAGGCGTTGAGATCACGATCATGCACCGTGCCGCACGCGCCGCATGTCCACTCGCGTACGGCGAGGGGCTTGGGGCCGTCCAGGACGCCGCAGGCAGAGCAGACCTGAGACGTCGGCTCGTACCGGCCGACGACACCGACGTGCCGACCGTAGCGTGCGGCTTTTTCTTCGAGCAGGCGCCGGAAGGTGGCCCACCCGGCGTCGTGCACGGACTTGGCCAGGCGGCTTCGGGCGAGGCCGCGCACGTTCAGATCCTCCAGGTACACCGCTTGGGTTTCGCGAATGATCCTGGTGGTCTGCTTGTGCAGCCAGTCCATGCGGGTGTCGGCCACCTTGGCGTGCGCCTTGGCGACCTTGCGCCGGGCCTTGGCCCGATTCTTGCTCCCCTTGGCTTTGCGGGACAGCTGGCGCTGTGCGGCCTTCAACCGCTTCTCCGCCTTCCGCAGGAAACGCGGGTTGTCGATCACCGTGCCGTCCGAGCACACGGCGTAGGCGGTCAGCCCGAGATCGACACCGATCTCGGTGTCCGTCTCGGGCACCAGCTCGGGTTCGACGTCCACGACGAAGGACACGTGGTAGCGGCCGGCCGGATCGAGTATGACCGTCGCGGACGACGGGTCGGCCGGCAGCGCACGGGACCACTTCACCCGTATGTCGCCGATCTTCGCCAGGTTCAGCTTCCCGTTGCTCCGCACGCGGAACCCGTTACGGGTGAACCTGAGCGACTGCCGACTGTCTCTCTTCGACTTGAACCGGGGCAGACCGACGGGGCGGCCGGCCCGCTTTCCGGAGACGGAGTCGAAGAAGTTTCGGTAGGCCGTGTCCAGATCTCGAAGGGACTGGATCAGCGGGTCCACCCCCACCGAGGCGAGCCACGAACGCTCGGCGGTCTTCTTCGCCCCGGTGATCACGAGCTTCTGGAGATCGGTGCTCTTGGGGTACGGCTGCCCGACCATCCGGGCTTCCTTCCGTACCGCCAAGGCGTCGTTGTACACCACCCGCGCGCACCCGAACGTCCGGGCCAGCGCCGCGCGCTGACCCGCCGTCGGGTAGAGGCGATAGGAGTACCGCAGATGCACGAGATCAACCTACCGAGGCCCACTGACAACGGCCTCCGTCCAAACCCCCGAAGATCACTGCGCCGCTTCGCGGCTCCGAGCCAAGGACCCTCTCCCACCCTCCGGGCGGGGGGACCCCCATCTCCCCCGGCTGAAGCCGGGGGCATCCTGGGAGGAATCAGGTGAACGAGGACCCGCAACCGGTGGCCGTCCGGGCCGCGCTGCGGGCCCGTCCGTTGCGCTTCCCGTTCACCCGCTGGGTGCCGCGCTGCTGGGCGCACCTGCTCTGCGGCGCGTTGCTCGGGCCGCCGCTGCTGGTCGTCCTCGCGGTGCTGCTGGTGCTCGGCGCCGCCCTGTCGGTGGTCGGGCTCGGGCTGCCGCTGCTGCTCGCCCTGGCACTGGCGGGCATCCCGGCCGGGTCCCTGGCGCGGTGGCGGCTGGGGCTGGTCGAACCCGTCCCGGTGCCGGACCCGCACCGCCGGCTGCCCGGGGCCGGGCGCCGCGCCCGGATCCGCCGCCGTCGCCGAGCGACCGGCGGGTGCTGGCGGTGCTGGCACACCTGCGGGGCGAGTAGGACGGCGGCCGGTGGGTGCTCGCGGTGCCGGCGCACCCCCGGCGCGATCCGGGTGACCATCCGGGGCGTCCGCGGGCAGACCGGCCGCGTGGATGACCACCGCGGACACGGGCCGGCCGGTCGGCCGACCCTGGTGACGGCCCGGGGTGGCTCACCGCGCTTCGGCCATGGGCGAGTCGGCGTCCGCGATCCGGTCCGGCAGGGCCACCTCCGGGTCCAGCAGCCGCGCCAGGTGCCGGGCCGAGGCGTCCCAGGACCAGTGCTCCGCCGCCCAGCGCCGCCCGGCCGCGCCCATCCGTTCGCGCTCGGCCCGCGAGGCGAGCAGGAAGCGGGTGAGGGCGGCGGCGACCGCTGCCGGGTTCCGGCCGTCGACGACGGTGCCGGTGACGCCGTCGAGGACGGTGTCGGGGGCGCCGCCGGAGCGGCCGGCCACCACGGGCAGGCCGGCGGCCGCCGCCTCCAGGTAGACGATCCCGAGGCCCTCGGCCTCCAGGCCCATCCGGCGGGTGCGGCACGGCATGGCGAACACGTCGGCCGCGGCGTAGTGGGCGGCGGTGGCGGCATGGTCGAGGCCGCCGGTGAACTCGACGCTGCCCGGCTCGGTGAGGCGGTGGGCCATCGCCCGCAACCGGGACTCGTCCGGTCCCTGGCCGACCAGCAGGAGGGTGGTGCCCGGGACGGCCCGGCGGATCGCGGGCAGCGCGCGGATCAGCACGTCCTGGCCCTTGCGCGGGACCAGCCGGGCGACGCAGAGGATCACCGGGTGCGCCGTCGGAACGCCGGTGCCCGGACGGAACACGGCCGGGTCCACGCCCGGCACCAGTCGGCTCAGCCGGGCGCCCGGCCCGAGGGCGGGGGCGATCCGGTCACGGGTGTACTCGCCGAGGAAGGTGACCGTGTCCACGCTGCGCCCGATCCGGCGCAGCACCCGGCGGGCGCCCGGGGTGCGGGCCCACCAGATCTCGTGGCCGTGGGTGGTGGCGACGGTGCGCAGCAGGCCGGGCGCCCGGCGCAGCAGGCCGGGCGTCATCGCGGCGAGCGGCGCGGCGGCGCCGAACCAGACCCGGTCGCAGCCGTGCGCTCGGGCTGTCTCGGCGGCGCGGCGGGTCGCCCGGGGCGTGGGCAGCAGGGTGCGGGCGGGGTCGCGGACCACCGGGTAGGGGAGTGCGGCGTCGTGGCGCTCGGCGCCCGGTTCGGCGGAGGTGTAGACGACCACTCCGCCGGGGAGGCGGTCGGCCATCGCCTGGACGAAGGTCTCGATGCCGCCCTGGCGGGGCGGGAAGTCGTTGGTGACGACGAGCGTGCTGCCCATGGCAGGCCTCTCATGACGGAATCAGAACGGGAATCGGAACGGGAATCGGAACGGGAATCAGAAGCGGACTCAGAACGGCGATCGGCAGGGAAATCGGCGGGGGCAGGCGAAGCGGAAGCGGACGTGAGCAGGATGAGGAGGACCCCCCTCCATTGCATCGGCGCAGGTCAGCTGGGTCATCAGGGTCAGGTGGAGTCCCATGGTCGGGTTTCCCCCACCACCCGGCACCGCCCCGGACGGCTCCACCCACCGCCACGGACGGACCGGGTCCCGCGGCCGGCTCGGCCCGTTGCCGAGTCCGGCAGCGCGAAAACCCCCGGGACGAGGCCCGGTGACCGCGGTCTGACGGTCGGTGTTCGGCGGATTACGTTTCGTACCCGGCGGCCCGCTATCGTGGCGCGGGTGAGGTCGTGGGATGCCGCGGTGGAGCGGGCGCAGGGGCGGTTGGCGGCGGGGAAGCGGCTGCGGGCGGCGGTGGAAGGGGAGGAACGGCGGTTCGCGCTGTGGGACTTGGCTTCCCTGGTGGAGGGCGAGCTGGGAGAGGTGGTGGACCCGGACGGGCTGACGCCGCAGGCCGAGCGGGCCTGGCGGGAGCGGCTGGGGGAGAGCGGGCGGGAGTGGCCCGGCGGGGAGCTGTACCGGCGGCGGTACTGGATCCGGGATGACCGGGCCGAGGTCGTCGGCACCGTCGCGGTGGACAACTGGACCAAGGGGCCGAGCCAACTCGCCGTCAGTTCCCTCTACGTCGGGCCCGGGGCCCGCGGTCGCGGGCTGGCCGCCGGCGCGCTGGACGAGGTGTACGCGGCGGCCACCGCCGAGGGGTTGCCGGGGTTCCGCCTGGAGGCGCACTGGACCTGGCAGTCGGCGGTCCGGTACTACCTGCGCCGGGGCCTGTGGGTGGTGGGCTGGAAGCGGTCGCTGTCGCTCGCCCGGATGCCCCAACTGCCGTTGCACCGGGTGCGCGAGGAGGACGGGCGGCTGCTCCTGCTGGTCGCCGACCGGCAGCGCGGCTGGGTGCCGATACTGGCGGCCGGGCGGGAGGGGCGCTGGCTGCGGCTGGACGAGACCGCCGACTACCGGGGCTGCGACGGCTGGGTGCACGAGTACGCGCGGTCGACGCTGGCGCTGTACCTGGCGCTCGCCGGGTGGCCGATGGTGCGCGGGCCGCAGTGGTGGGCGGAGGCGTGGCGCTGGTCTGACGCGGGGGAGCCGGAGGGGCTGGCCTTCAAGATCGAGCAGTTCGAGCAGGCCGCCCGGGGGACGGGCCGTCGGGTGGTGAGCCCGTACCGTCCGGTTCCGGCGCCGGAGGCGACCGCACAGCTGGCAGACTCGGGGGATGGCTGACATCGAGATCGACGGCGCGCCCGCGGACCCGGCACGGCTCGCCGCCCTGGGGCTGCTCAACTACGGGCACTTCACCACCATGCGCGCCGAGGCGGGCCGGGTCCGTGGTCTGACGCTGCACCTGGACCGGCTGGTCCGGGACTGCCGGACGCTGTTCGGCACCGAGCTGGACCGGGCGGCGGTCCGGGAGCGGATCCGCGCGGTGCTGCCCGCCGACGGCGGACCGGTGATCGTCCGGGTCACCGGGTACGACCCCGCTCTCGGCCTGGAACGCCCCGCCGCGCCCGCCGCGCCCGCCCTGCTGGTGACCACCCGCCCGGCCGCGACGGCCGAGCCCGGCCCGCTGCGGGTGCGGACGACGGTGTACCGGCGGGAGCTGCCCGAGGTGAAGCACGTCGGCCTGTTCGGTCTGGTCCACCACCGCCGACTGGCCCAACTCGCCGGATACGACGACGCGTTGCTCACCGATGAGGACGGCGGGGTGACCGAGGGAACCACCTGGAACGTCGGCTTCCTGGCCGGGGACCGCCTGGTCTGGCCCGAGGGCCCCAGCCTGCCCGGCGTCACCGAGGCGCTGCTGGCCGGTGCGTACGGCGGCCCGCAGTCCCGCGAGCCCGTCCACGCCACCCGGCTGGACGAGTTCGACGCGGCCTTCGCCGCCAACGCGGGCGCGGGCGTGCGCCCGCTCGCCGCCGTGGACGGCACCGCCTTCGACCCCGCCCACCCCGTGCTCGCCGAACTGCGCGCCGCCTACCGGGGGATCGTCGCCGAGGCAGTGTAGGGATAACCCCACCCCCGGTCCGCCAGCGGACTCCATGGCCCGGGTGGACCTGGCTTCCTAGCGTGGAACCCGTCGACGTCCAGCGACGATTCCCGAAGGAAGGCCCCGCCATGGCACGCCGTCACGACCGCCCGCCCGCCGAGCCGTACTCCGCCGCGCACGCCGGCCCCGCGATCGAACTGCGCGGGGTGCGCCGCAGCTACGGCCGCGGTGACGGGGCCGTGCACGCCCTGCGCGGGATCGACCTGGTGCTCGACCGCGGCAGCTTCACCGCCGTGATGGGGCCCTCCGGATCCGGCAAGTCCACCTTCCTGCAGTGCGCGGCGGGCCTGGACCGCCCGGACGCGGGGCAGGTCCGGCTCGGCGGCGAGGAGCTCACCGGGCTGAGCGAGAACCGGCTGACCAAGCTGCGCCGCCGCCGGATCGGCTTCGTCTTCCAGTCCTTCAACCTGCTGCCCTCACTGACCGTCGAACAGAACGTGATGCTCCCGCAGCGCCTCGCCGGCGAACGCCAGGACCGCGCCCGGGCAAGGGAGTTGCTGGCACAGGTGGGGATCGGTGAGCACGCCCGGCGGCGGCCCGGGCAGTTGTCCGGCGGGCAGCAGCAGCGGGTCGCGATCGCCCGGGCCCTGATCACCCGCCCGGACGTGGTGTTCGCCGACGAGCCGACCGGCGCGCTGGACACCCGGACCGCGCACGAGGTGCTCGGGCTGCTGCGCCGGGCGGTGGACGACCTGGGCGCAACCGTGGTGATGGTGACCCACGATCCGGTGGCGGCCTCCTTCGCCGACCGGGTGCTGTTCCTGGTCGGCGGCGCGATCGCGGACGACCTGCCGCACCCCGGTCCGCAGACCGTCGCGGACCGGATGGTCGCGCTCACCGCCCGCCCGGTGGGAGCGGCGGTATGACGAACGGGCTCGCCCGCGCCTCGGTGCGCTTCCGCCCCGCGTCCTTCGCGGGCACCGTCATCGCCCTGCTGCTGGGCGCCGCCGTGGTGGTGGCCTGCGGCACGCTGATGCAGACCGGTCTGACGGCGAGCCTCAAGCCGGTCCGTTACGCGGCCGCGCCCGTGGTGGTGGCGGCGGACCAGGCGGTGAAGATCAGGATCAAGGTCGGCAAGGACACCGAGACGGTGGAGCAGGCCACCCCGGAGCGGGCCCGGACGGACGCCGCGGTGGCGGGCCGGATCGCCGCCCTGCCCGGCGTCGCGGCGGCCCGCCCGGACACCGCCTTCCCGCTGCCCGCCACGGCCGCCGCGCCCGGTGCCCCTGCCGTCCCCGCGGTCCCCGCGCTCACCGGCCGCGGCTACGCCGCCCTCGGCATCGCCGGACCGCAGGACACCCTGGTCGAGGGCCGCGCGCCCGGCGCCGACGAGGTGGTGCTGGACACCGACACCGCGCGCGCGGCCCGCCTCGCGCCCGGCGCGAACCTCACCCTGGCCGCCCCCGGCGGCACCGCGAGCTACCGCGTCTCCGGCCTCGCCGCCGCCCAGGCCACGGGCCCCACCGCCTGGTTCGCCGACACCACCGCCGACCGCCTCTCCGGACACCCGGGCCGGATCGACGCCGTCGCCGTCCAGCCCCGCGCGGGCGTCACCGCCGCCGCCCTGGCCGCCCAGGTCCGCCAGGCGATCGGCGCCGATGAAGAGGTGCTCACCGGCGACGAGCGCGCCACCGTCGAACAGCCGACCCTCGGCGAGGCCCGCACCCTGCTCGGCGAGATCGGCGGCGCCTTCGGCAGCTACGCCACCATGACCGCGGTCTTCGTGGTGATGAGCACCGTCGCCCTCGCCACCGGCCAGCGCGCCCGCGAGTTCGCCCTGCTGCGTGCCGTCGGCGCCACCCCGCGCCAGATCCGCCGCACCATCGCCACCGAGGCGATGCTGGTCGCACCGGTCGCCGGGGCGCTCGGCATCCTGCCCGGACTCGCCCTCGCCCACTGGTGGTTCGACCAGTTGGTCGACCGCGGCGCCGTTCCCGCCGGGATCCGCCTCGACGTCGGCCCGCTGCCGATGCTGGCTGCCGTCGCGACGTGCACCCTCGCCGCGCTCACCGCCGGCTTCCTGGCCGCGCGCCGCCCGTCCAGGCTGCGCCCCGGACAGGCGCTCGGCGAAGCCGCCGTCGAGCCGCCCCGCCCCGGCAAGGTGCGCACCGTGCTCGGGCTGCTGACGGCCGCCGGCGGGGTGGCGACCGCCGTCGTCGCCGCCGCGCTGGACGGCGCCGGGGCCGCCCAGACTGCGCAGGGCGTGGTGATGTGCTTCATGCTGGCCGTCGCCCTGCTCGGCCCGCACCTGGCCAGGATCGCCGCGGCCGTGCTGGGCGCCCCGCTTCGGGCCTGCGGCGCGAGCGGCTCGCTGGCCGCCGACAACTCCCGCGCCAACGCCCGCCGACTGGCTTCCGCGATGACCCCGATCGTGCTGGTCACCGCCTTCTGCGGGACCCTGCTGGTGATCCAGAGCACCCTGAGCCACGCCACGGGCGAGAACGTTCGCGCCGGCATCACCGCCGACCACGTGCTTGCCGCAGCCGGCCCCGGCCTGCCCGCCGGCACCGCCGAGCGGGCCGCCGAGGTGCCCGGGGTGGACGCCGCGGTCGGCGTGCTGCGCACCGCCGTCGTCCACCGGCAGAACGGCCGGCTCGGTTCCGCCCCCGCGCTCGGCGTGGACGGCGACCCGGCCCGGCTGCCCAGGGTGCTCGACCTGGGCGTGCGCAGCGGCTCGCTCGCCGACCTGGGCCGATCCGGCGACACCGTCGCCCTGGACGCCACCCTGGCCGACGCCCTGGACGCCAAGGTGGGCGAGCGCGTCCCGCTCTGGCTCGGCGACGGCACCGCCGTCCACCCCGTGCTGGTCGCCGTGTACGACCGCGGGCTCGGCTTCGGCCGGGCGCTGCTGCCCCTGGCGGCGGTCGGCGCTCACGTCACCGCCGGGTACGACAGCCAGGTGCTGGTCGCCGACGCCCCGGGCGCGGACCGTACGGCGGTGGCGAGCGCGCTCGACGGATTCGGCAGGCTGACGGTGAGTGACCGGGCCGGGTTCGTCGCCAAGGCCGACAAGGACATGGAGCTCAACGGCTGGGCCAACACCGTGATGGCCGCCGTGCTCGGCGGGTTCGCCGCCGTCACCGCCGCCAACACCCTGGTGATGATGGTCCTGGACCGGCGCCGCGAGGTCGCCCTGCTGCGGCTGGCCGGCACCACCCGGCGCCAGGTGCGCGGCATGCTGCGCTGGGAGGCGCTACTGGTCGCCGCCGCCGGGCTGACGCTCGGCGGGGCGATCGCCTGGATCACGCTGGTCCCGGTCGCCCGCGGGGTCGCGGGCACCGCTCCGTACGTCCCGGCGACCCTCGTGGTGCCGCTGGCCGCCGGAGCCGTGCTGCTCTGCCTCGGCGCGACCGGGCTGCCCGCCTGGGCGTTGCTGCGGACCAGGCCGACGACAGCGGGCGCGGCGCGGCAGTAGCCGGAACCGTCGGAGGAGGAGAGGGGAGGGGAGGCCTTTGAGTGCCCTGAGGGCTGTCACCAACGCTTCGGCCTCGTCCACGTCGACTGTGAAACGCAGAAGCGCACCCCGACGGCCTCCTGGATTGTCTTGGGCCCTCGGTAAGGGGTAGTGTCTCCCAGTCGCTCGGCAGGGAGCACCGGACACGCATCGGCGCGGACGGTCCCGGGGCGGCCACTCCTTTGAAACACCACTTCCGGTTCGTACCGGTCGTCTACGCGTTCTCGCGGTGCGGCCCGGTGCTTATTCGGTGTGTGCGTTTTATCGGGTTGCGGCCGGATTCGCTTTTCGGAGCGAGGGTCGGCTAGAGTTTGAAACGTCGGACGGGGCGTCAAGCCCCAGAGGACATCAGCGAGTTGGATGAACGAAGCCCCGGAAACGGAGCGGGAAACATCTGATAAGCTGGAAACACGAAAGAACGAAGCGCCCGGAGGGCCCGCTGGGAGGCGGTCCGAAGGAAGCGTCCGTTCCTTGAGAACTCAACAGCGTGCCAAAAGTCAACGCCAGATATGTTGACATCCCCGGCCTCAGGGTTTCCT